>JACCXW010000034.1 GCA_013696785.1 Geodermatophilaceae bacterium
TCACCGGAATGTGGGTTCCACGGAAGCGGGACCGGGCCAGTCAACGCGACAGTCCTTCCTACTGGGGCGCCGATCGGCGGCATCCCTGATCGAAAGGAATCAGCTGTGAACACAAGGCGTATAGCCACATCGGCGACGATGCTGGGCATGGCGGCCCTGTTGGCCGCCGCCGGCACCCAGGGTGCCCAAGCCACCGTCGCGAAGACGCTCAACTTCACCAACGCGCTGGACACGCTGGCGCCGATCGATGTCGCGCCGGCCGGGCCGTCGGCCGGTGACTCCTTCTATGTCTACAGCCATGTCGTGTCGGGAGACGTCTCCGGGAACACCGCCGCGTCCTGCACGGTCGTGAGCACGCTCGACCCCGGCGTGAAGCAGTGCGAGGTCGACTTCCTCACGACACGCGGAACCATCACCACGCGCGGACTCACCGACAACGCCGGCACCCTCGTCCAACTCGTGATCACCGGTGGCACCGGCGCGTTCGCCGGCGCCTTCGGTGACGGGACGCTGACCCCGACACCGACCGGCAGCACCGTCACGCTGCGCGTTACCCGTTGACCGGCCGAGAGCCGCAGGGGCCGATCCGACCAAGTCAGGCGGGTGACGCGGCGACGGCCTCGGCACGCTCCACGGTCAGGGTGTCCGCGCCGGGGGAGACATCCACGAGGACCACGTCGCCATCACGGATGTCGCCGGCGAGCAGTGCGGTCGCGAGCTGGTCGCCGATCGCGGACTGCACGAGCCGGCGCAGGGGGCGGGCGCCGTACACCGGGTCGAATCCCCCCAGCGCCAGCCATTCCCGGGCCGCCGGCGTCACCTGCAGGTCCAAACGGCGGGCGGCCAGCCGGCGGGCCAGGACACCGACCTGGATGTCCACGATCGAAGCCAGCTCATCCGAGCCGAGCGAGGCGAACACGACGACGTCGTCGAGCCGGTTGATGAATTCCGGCTTGAAGTGCACCCGGACCACGCTCATCACCGCGTCCCGGATCCCGGATACATCCAGTCCCGACTCGGCGATCAACGCCGAGCCCAGGTTCGACGTCAGGATCAGAATTGTGTTGCGGAAGTCGACGGTGCGGCCCTGTCCGTCGGTCAGTCGCCCGTCGTCGAGCACCTGCAGCAGCACGTCGAAGACGTCGGCGTGTGCCTTCTCCACCTCGTCCAGCAGTACGACGGCGTACGGCCGGCGGCGGACCGCCTCGGTGAGCTGGCCGCCGGCGTCGTACCCGACATAGCCCGG
Organism: Geodermatophilaceae bacterium; assembly: GCA_013696785.1. Classification (GTDB taxonomy): domain Bacteria; phylum Actinomycetota; class Actinomycetes; order Mycobacteriales; family Geodermatophilaceae; genus JACCTY01. Next base: position 1,247 of record JACCXW010000034.1, read on the forward strand.
CGGGGCGCCCACCAGGCGGGCCACCGAGTGCTTCTCGGAGTACTCGCTCATGTCGATGCGGATCATCGAACGCTCGTCGTCGAACAGGAAGTCCGCCAGCGCTTTCGCCAACTCGGTCTTGCCCACCCCGGTCGGGCCGAGGAACAGGAACGACCCGGTCGGCCGATCAGGGTCGGACACACCGGCACGTGCCCGGCGTACGGCGTCGGAGACCGCTTGGACCGCCTCGGGCTGCCCCACGACTCGTGTCCCGAGGACTTCCTCCATACGGAGCAGCTTGGCGGTCTCGCCTTCGAGCAGGCGACCGGCCGGGATGCCGGTCCAGGCGGCCACCACGTCGGCGACGTCGTCCGGGCCGACTTCCTCCTTCAGCATCGCGGTCTCCGCCGGGGCGTGATCGGTCAACAACGCCAGATCCCGCTCCAGTGCCGGGATCCGGCCGTAGCGCAGCTCGGCTGCCCTGGCCAGGTCTCCGTCGCGTTCGGCTCGCTCCGACTCACCGCGAGCCGCCTCCAGCTCCTCCTTGAGCACCCGGATCCGGTCGATTCCGCCCTTCTCCTGCTGCCACCGGGCCGTCAACCCGCCCAGCGTCTCGCGCCGATCGGCGAGATCGGCGCGGAGCCGCTCCAGTCGATCCCGCGACGAGGCATCGTCCTCTTTGGACAGCGCCACCTCCTCTATCTCCAGGCGGCGCACGATCCGCTCAACCTCGTCGATCTCCACCGGGCGCGAGTCGATCTCCATCCGGAGTCGCGACGCGGCCTCGTCGATGAGGTCGATCGCCTTGTCCGGCAGGAAACGAGCGGTGACGTACCGATCGGACAGCGTTGCGGCGGCGACGATCGCGGAGTCGGTGATGCGTACGCCGTGATGCACCTCGTAGCGCTCCTTGAGGCCGCGCAGGATGCCGATGGTGTCCTCGACGGTGGGCTCACCGACGTACACCTGCTGGAAACGGCGCTCCAGGGCGGCGTCCTTCTCGATGTACTTGCGGTATTCATTCAGCGTCGTCGCACCGACCATCCGCAGCTCGCCGCGGGCCAGCAGTGGCTTGAGCATGTTGCCGGCGTCCATCGCGGACTCTCCGCTCGCGCCGGCGCCGACGACGGTGTGCAGCTCGTCGATGAACGTGACGATCTCGCCGTCGGAGTCCTTGATGTCGGCGAGCACAGCCTTGAGCCGCTCCTCGAACTCGCCCCGGTACTTGGCGCCGGCGACCATGCTGGACAGGTCCAGCGCGATCAGCCGCTTTCCTTTCAGCGACTCAGGTACGTCGCCCGCGACGATGCGCTGCGCCAGCCCCTCGACGATCGCGGTCTTGCCGACGCCCGGTTCCCCGATCAACACCGGGTTGTTCTTGGTACGCCGCGACAGCACCTGCACGACCCGCCGGATCTCGGTGTCGCGACCTATGACGGGGTCGACCTTGCCCTGGCGGGCCTGCTCGGTCAGGTCGACGCCGTACTTCTCCAGTGCCTGGTACGTCGATTCCGGGTCGGGGCTGGTCACCCGACGGGAGCCTCGAACGGTACTGAATGCCGACAGCAATGCCGGCGCCGTGGCCCCGTTGCTGGTCAGGATGGTCGCGGCCGCGCCACCGGCGGCGGCGAGGCCGACCAGCAGGTGCTCGGTCGAGATGTACTCATCGCCGAGGGCGGTGGCCTGCGTCCCAGCTTCGGAGAGGACCTTGATGAAGTCGCGGGAGGCCTGCGGGGCGGCGAGAGTCGCACCACTCGCGCTGGGCACGGCGGCCACGGCGACCTGGGTGGCGGCTCGCACCGCGGCGAGGTCGGCACCGACGGTCTGCAGCAGCGGTGCGGTGATGCCCTGCGTCTGGGCGAGCAGCGCGGAAAGCAGGTGCACCGGCTCCAACGCCGGGCTGCCGCGATCGACGGCGAGCCGCTGTGCCGCGGCCACCGCCTCCTGCGACTGGGTGGTCAGCTTGGATTCCATCGAGCCTCCGGATGTCAGTCTCCGCCAAGCTCAACGTGGGCAGAGTTGAGTCTGTTCCGCTCAACCCTGCGATTGCTGTCCCGCGGACGGCTCACTTGTCGAGAGAGCCCGGTGGGAAGAGCAGGGCCGCGACCTGACCCAGCAGGTCGGTCGAATAGGCCGTGGAGAAGACGCCGGGGTTCTGGCTGAGGATGGCGACCGTGTACCTGTCGTCCAACCCGAGGATCCCCGTGGTGTGCAGGTAGCTGGTCTCCCGCGGGCAACACATCCAGCCCTGTTTGAGCGCCAGCGTCTGTCCCGGCAGCGCCGCCGACAACCCGAAGAGCTGACGGAAGCCGTCCGCGGCGACCTCCTCGGTGCGGCGGAGCAACCCGAGTAGATAGTCACGGTCTGCCGTCGGCGCCTCGCTGAGGAAGCGGTCGTAATACCGGGCGACGTCACGGGCCGACATCATCGTCAGCTCCCAAAAACCAGGCTGGTTCGTCGGCACGACACTCGACAATCGGTAGCGCTGCGCCACCTCCGTCACCATCGCGTCGCCGCCGAAGCGGGTGTACAGCTCGTCGGCCGCTGTGTCGTTCGAGCTGACGATCATCGCGTCCAGCAGGTTCAGATCCTGCGCGGAGAGCTGGAACTCGCCGGCACGCTGCCGATGCAGCAGGTTGTCCGCGATGAACAGCTTGACCAGCGAGGCGCCCCAGATCGGCTCATCGGCGGCTGCACCGTTGACGAATTCCAGCCGCCGGGCCCGGTCGATCACCGCAATGCTGACCTCGAGGCCCTCGCCGGTGGCGAAGGCTGTGGCCGCGTCGATGTTCGCCTGGAGTTCGATCTCCACCTTGGCGGCCTGCGGCTGCGGCAACGCCATCGTGGTCGCCGTGGATTCGGCGGCCATTGTGCTGCTCGGTGCAGGTTCGGCGCTGGGTGACGCGTCCGTGCAGCCGACTCCGGTGACCAGGACGGCGACGAGGAGCGGCCCGGCCGCCCGGTTGCGCAGCCGGCAACCCCCCGCCCTGATTGTTGACACGTTTACCACTATGCGGGCGGGGACTCCGTCCGTCGAGTCCCGCCTCACGGGGACCACACCGAGAACCGGCGGTGCCGCGAGCGTCGTACCCCAGGCATGCGATCACCACTGATAGCCCTGGCCGCCCTCGTCGTATCCTTTTTCGCGGTGCCCGTCGCGGCGGCCGGACCGGATCCGGCGGTGTCGGGTGGGCCTTTGACCGCCTCGGTCCGGCTGGCCTCGACCTCCGCCAACGGCACCAAGGGCGACGACCGGAGCGAGGCGCCCGATCTGTCCGCCGACGGGCGCCTGGTGGCCTTCTCGTCGTTGTCGACAACGCTGGATCCCGCGGACACGAACAGCTTCTGGGACATATTCGCCAAGGACGTCCCCAGCGGGGAGCTGTTCTTGGTCTCAGCTACCGACGACGGTGTCGTCGGCAACCAGCTCAGTCTCGATCCCTCGATCTCGGCCGACGGTACGACGGTGACCTTCACGTCGTCTGCCAGCAATCTCGATCCATCGGACATCGACGCCTTCAGCGACGTCTTCGTGAAGAACCTCGCCAGCGGGGACCTGACCCTGGTCTCGACGTCGGAGGCCGGCGTGAAGCAGAACGGCGGCAGCGTCGACCCCGACCTTTCCCGCGATGCGAATCTCGTCATCTTCACCTCCACGGCGACCAATCTGGACCCGGCCGATGTCGACACGACGTTGGACATCTACGCCAAGAACGTGTCGACCGGTGACATCTCGCTGGCCTCGAGTTCGGACAGCGGCGTCAAAGGGAACAACCACAGTTCTGACGGAATCGTTGCGCCGTCCGGCCTTCGAGTCGCCTTCAGCAGCCAGGCCACCAACCTCGACAGCGCCGACTCCGACGCGGTGATCGATGTCTATGTGAAGACTCTCGCTACTGAAGAACTGGACCTGGTGTCGGCTTCTGATTCCGGCGTCAAGGGCAACGCCACGAGCGGTTTCCCGGCGCTGTCCGCAAGCGGGCTGCGAGTGGCTTTCCAGTCCAACGCGACCAATCTGGACCCGGCCGACACCGATCCCTACGACAGCTCCCCGGCGGGTGTCGAGGTCTCGCTCATCACCGGTGTGGGCGTCGGCGGTGACGCCGGGGGTGACACGGTGATCGGTGTCGAAGGGATTGGCGGTACGCCGTTCCCCGACGACCTCAGCGGAGACGGGGGAGCCAACGAGCTGGGCGGTGGTCCCGGCGACGACGTGCTGACCGGAGGCGGGGGCGCGGACATCTTGACCGGTGGTCCCGGACTCGACACGGCCAGCTATGCGGCCTCACCCGCCGCCGTCGCCGTCGACATCGGCGCCGGCACCGCAATTGGGGGCGCGGCTACCGGTGACGATTTGACCTCGGTGGAGGGGGTGGTCGGTTCCGCGTTCGCCGACACGCTCACCGGCGATGCGGCCGACAACGTGTTCCTGGGAATGGGCGGAGGCGACGATCTGGACGCCGGACTCGGCTTCGACTTCGTCTACTACCAGTTCTCGACCAGCGGCGTCACGGTTGACCTCACCGCCCAGACCGCCTCCGGCGGTCACGCCACCGGGGACACGCTTGCCGGGTTCGAAAGCGTGCTGGGATCGTCGTTCGCAGATGTGCTCAGCGGCAACGACGACGCCAACCACCTGCTCGGCCAAGGCGGCGACGACACCCTTGCCGGCTTCGACGGCGACGACCTGTTGCTGGGTACGACGGGGATCGACACGTTCTCCGCAGGTGACGGGACGGACACCTGCGACTTCGTTGCCGGTGAGGTCCACCTGTCGTGCGAGTTGTGAGCCCACTGCGTCCGTAGCTCCGGCCGGTACGGCGCCGGGTGTGGAGGACGGTGCGGGTGGGTCAGCGGCGGGGGTCGGGGCGCCAGACCGTGAGTGCCTGCTGCGACAGCGGCACGAGATCGCGCCGGTACGACGCATGTACGGCGCTTGCGGCGGCAGCCACGGCAGCGTGAGTGTCGGCCAGCTCGGTCAGCAGATCGGTGATCCGCTGCTGTAAGGCATCGACGTGCGACTCCAGCTCGATGATCCGCTTGATGCCTGCCAGGTTGACGCCCTCTTCCTGGGACAGCCGCTGCACCTCGCGCAGCAGCGCAACATCCCGCGGGCTGTAGCGCCGCCCGCCGCCCGGAGTTCGGCCCGGGCTGACGAGGCCGGCGCGGTCGTACTGCCGCAGCGTCTGCGGATGCATCCCGGCCAGCTGCGCGGCAACGGAGATGACGAAGACCGGGGCGTCCTCGGGGAGGCCGCGGACGACCAAGTCAGCCACCGTTGCCTCCGGCGGCAGAGCCGGTAGAGCTGCCTACCAGCGCGGTGATTTGCGGTCGCGGATCCTCGGTCTGGATCGCGGCGTACGCCTGCAGGGCTTGCTTGGCCTCAGCCGCCAGGTGCTGCGGCACCGCTACCTCGACGGTGACCAGCAGGTCGCCGTGGCGCTGCTTGGCAGCGACACCGCGCCCCTTGACCCGAAACCTGCGGCCGCTCGCCGTACCAGCCGGTACCCGCAACGTGACAGGGTCGTTCAGGGTAGGCACTGTCAGCGATGTGCCGAGCGCCGCCTCCGCGTAGGTCACAGGAACGACGAGGGTCAGGTTGTTGCCGGAGCGACCGAAGAGGCTGTGTGCCCGCACGTGGACGACGACGAACAGGTCTCCCGCCGGACCACCCCGCGCACCCGGCGACCCTTTGCCGGCAAGGCGGATCCGCTGGCCGTCCTTGACGCCGGCCGGGATCCGGACCGTGATCGTGCGGGTCTGACTCGTGACACCGGTACCCAGACAGTCCGGACACGGTTCGTCGACGACCTGCCCCGTGCCGCGGCAGTCGCGGCACGGTTCGCTGAATGCGAAGGCGCCCTGGTTTCGGG
>JACCXW010000067.1 GCA_013696785.1 Geodermatophilaceae bacterium
ACAGAGGGGAGCCATGTGCGGTAGACCGTGCGTGCCGCCGATCGCTACCGCAGCGGGGTCGATGGCTCTTAGACCGCCCACTGCAAGCCCTTGGCCAGAACCCGGCCGTCGAGGCCATGGTCGGCCCTACGTCGGTCACCAGCGCTGCCTGATGGGAGCGCCCATCGCGTGTTCACAGGACGCACAAATGTGCCTGAAATGGGCCGGCCAGAAGCAACCGCATGTCCACAGTGGACGATCTACAGTGGACAGTCTAGTCCGCAGAAAGTCCGCAAGAATTTCGATTCGTGTCAACGTTAGCCAACCCTAACAAACGGTAAAACCGCAGGTTAGGGGCGTATAGCGGTAATGACCAACGCCAGTAAACCACGCCTGCGACGTCCCGCTTCAACGTGTAAAACGCGGTGACACGTCATGGCGATGCCCATGGACGAAGCGTTCGCTCGGCACATGGCCGAACTGACGCGTGCTGCGAGCTCGTTGCTGTTCGGGGCAACGACCTACCGCGGTGCCCTCGGCTACTGGCCCGACCTGGCCTGTCGCCGACCACCGTGCGCAGCCACTCATCGAACGCCAACAGCAACGTGGCCGAGATCCACGTCATGCGGCCCCTCGTGGACCGCGCCGCGGCCCGTGTCAACGAGCCCGGCGCCTGGGCGATGAGCTCGCTCAGCGTCAATGACCCGTCCTCGGTCGCACCGTTCTACGAGTCGCTGTTCGGCTGGCAGGCGGAGGAGTCAGAGACCGCCACGCTGTTCCGGCTGCCCGGGTACGTCGGTGGCGAGCCGGAGCAGCCGATGCCCCGCGATGTCGTCGCGGTGATGGGGTGGGCCGATGCCACGGCCGACGCCGTTTGGACACCCGATTTCTGGGTGGCCGACGCCGACGCCGACGCCGCCGCCGAAACGGCCACCGCACGAGGCGGCCAGGTGCTCGCGGAGCCAGAGGTCACCGACACGGGGTTCCGCACCGCTGTGCTCGCCGACCCCGGCGGCGCGAGGTTCTCCGTCAGCCAGCGGCTGCGTTCGTCACCGGACCGACCGTAGTGGGGCGAGCGTCCTAGTGCGGAGGAGGTCTGCTAGCCGGGGATTGGCTCTTCAGCTCCGGAGTTGGTACTTCGGCGGTTGGCTTACGATGGCGTTCGGGCTGCCTGGGCCGGCTCTGCTGATGAGGGGCGGTGCCTGCCATCGCATCATCGAACCATCGCGACTAGCGCGTCACATGCGCCGGAAGGGACAGGCCGTGTCACGTCCGGTCGTACATTTCGAAGTCATCGGCAAGGACCCTGATCGACTCCGCAGCTACTTCGGGGAGCTGTTCGGCTGGCAGTTCGACACGCCGTCTCCGGTAGCACCAGAGGTTTCCGATCAAGGCGGTTACGGATTCCTCGACCTCGTAGCCACCGCCGGCACGGGGATCCGCGGTGGCGTCGGGGGAGGACCAGGCTTCGAGCCTCACGCTCTGTTCTACGTTGGCGTGCCGGATGTCGAGGCAGCCCTGCAACGGGCCGAAAGCCTCGGCGGCACACGCGTCCTGGGACCTGTGACCTCACCGAGCGGCCTCGTCGTCGGCCACTTCAACGACCCTGAGGGGAATCTCCTCGGCGTAGCCGGCTCCGGCTGACCTCGGCTCCGTCACCGCTCGCTCAACACGCAGGCTCGCTCGAATGACGTCACCTCTGTGCATGCCTGCCGTCGCCACCGACAGTCCGCGGGAGGCTTGGCCGGCGACTGACGGGACGTCCGGTGCTCAACGGGCTCCCGATCCTGCTCCTCGGCTGATGCCCTCAGCGTCGCTGATGAAAGGCCCTCCCCCGCGGCCGGCGAGTGATCAGGTCCACGATGGACGGTCCACAGTGGACACTTCAGTCCTGGAGGGCGGTAGAGCCCAGGTCAGAGGATGTGCTCGGACAGGAACGCGCGCACGATCTCGTTGAACGGATCCGCCTGTTCTAGTTGCACACGTGGCCGGAGTCGGGATGACCACCAGCCGTGAACCGGCGATGGCTGCGTGGATGACCATGGCCACCGTCAGCGGCGCGCGGGCATCGTTAGCGCCGGCAATCACCAGGGTGGGCACCCGCACCTGGGGCAACACCTCGCGTAGGTCCCCGGCAGATGCCCGCGCCATTGCGCGGAAGCCGACGGGGTGGAAGGACCGCATGCTGTCCGCGAAATGCTGGACCACCGGCTGCGGTGTGCCACTCCGGAACATGGTCGGGAGTAGAGAGTCCACGAACTCCGCCGCCGGCAGTTCTGAGAGTTGCATCGCTTGGACCAGCGCGTGTTGGCGAGATCCTCGCCCAGGGATCCTCTCCAGCCGGCGTATGCCGAGACGAGGCTGAGGGTCTGCACGCGTTCTGGATGTCGGGTGCAGAACTCGAGGGCAAGTATGGCGCCGAACGACAGGCCCATGAGATGGGGACGCGTTAGACCGAGCCTGGTCAGGAACACGGCCAATGCGCCCGCGTAGCCGGACAGGCCCAGCGACTCGGGAGGGTCCGAGGACCCACCGGCGCCTGGGGCATCCCAGGGCCACCACCGTGAGGTTGTCTCGCAAGCCCCGTAGCTGGGGGTGCCAGGTGGCCTCTCCGTCGCCGACAGAGCCGTGCAGGAGCACGACCGCTGGGCTCGTGCCCGCCTGCGTGCAGGCAATCCGGTGGCCGGCTGCGTCGATCAAAGGCATGACGACGACTGCACACGACGGCTTCTGCTCACGAAGGTGGTCTAACCCCGAACGGCCCCTGAAGTCCCGACGCTCACGCCGGCTCGATCACCCTGCTCACGATCCAGGCGTGCTTGCCAACCTGCCGGCCGCGGGCGAATCCACGCTGCTCGAAGAGTTCGACGGTCGCGCTGAACAGGAAACGGCCTGGCGCCTCCCGGCCGGTGGTCACCTCGGAGATGGCCTCGACGAGGCCGCCGCCTGCTTCAGCGATCTGGTCGAGCGCGCCTTCAAGCGCCGCCCGTGCGATGCCCTGGCCGCGATGTCTCTTGTCGACGTAGACGCAGGTGATCCGCCAGTCCGGATGCGGCGGCGCGTCCTTGCCGTACTCGCGCTTGTGTTTGATGCCCGGGAGTTCCTCGGGGCTGCCGTACTGGCACCACCCCTGTACGGCGCCGTCCTCGTCCAGGACGAGCGCAGCGTGAGCCCGACCTGTCCGGACCCGGTCCTCCTTGACCGCGCGATGACTGATTCCCTTCTGACCGCATTCCGGGTGGTAACCGATGCACCAGCACCCGCCGAAGATCCCGTTGTTGCGCTCGACAAGGTCGGCGAAGCCATCCCACGTGGAGGAGTCGAGAGCTCGGATGGTGAACGATCCGGTCTCTGGCTGCGGTGGCATGTCAGGCTTCGGCAGCCGCTACAGCAAGAACCCGGGCGAGCTCGATCGGCTTGCTGAACATGGGCCAGTGGCCCGAGTCGATGTCGACGAATTCAAGGTGCTTGGCCTTGGCGAGCTCGGGCACGTCACCGGCGTCGATCCACTCCTGGGCCTGGGCGGGGGTGAATTCGGGGCACACGAGCACGACCGGGATGTCGAACCGTCGCTCGTTCGTCAGACGCACCACGCCCTTGGTCACCCCTTGCGGGACGGGGATGGCAGCAGATGCGATGCTGCGCCTTGCCTCCTCGTCGAGGTCAACTGAATCTGGCCCCTCGAATGGGCCCCAGCCGGGAAAGGGCATGGCCCCGTCCTTCACCTCGAAGAAGTCGGCGTACGGCTCCCCGTCAGCGGACGGGAAGCCGCCGATGAAAGCGACTTTGGCCACCTTCTCCGGGCGCACGCCGGCCGCGAGCCAGGCCAGGGTGGAAGCGGCGGAATGCCCCACCACCATGGCGTTTCCGGGCGCTGAGTCCAGGGCGGCGAGCACGGCTGCCACCTGGTCGTCGAGCGTGGCGGAGGCAGATCCGTCACCCTGACCCGGCAGGGTTAGAGGTACGGGGTGGTGGCCGAGTGCCTCGAGCGCGGGCACGACGTCGTCCCATGCGGATCCGTCGAGCCACAAGCCGGCAATGAGCAGGATGTCCATGGTCAGTCCTCTTTCTCCAGTGAGCTCAGATCACGTTCGGCGTAGAGCCGGTGCTCCCATTCCTCGTTGAGGACGACGAGCAGACACTCCTTGAAGGGGATGTTCTCAACCCGGGGCCAGCCGGGCTCGGAGCGAGTCACGTT
>JACCXW010000071.1 GCA_013696785.1 Geodermatophilaceae bacterium
GGGTCCAACTGCCCGCGGCCGGCGCCCGCGGCCGCAACCGCACCCTCTGGCTGCTCGACCGCGCTGCCGCGGCGAAATTGCCGTCCTCGTTCCTCCGGCTCCCCGTCTCCTGATGCTGTACCGGCGCTAATCCCCGGCCTGGGCTGCCGGCCTTGTGCGCTGCGGCACGCGGCTCAGGCCACCACCACGTGGGCAGGTGCTCAATCGAGTCTCAGAACGGCGCTGGCCTGGGTGCTGCGCGCGGCCGCGTGTGCGGCCACGGCGGTACCGGCGGCGGCGGCGACCAGCGCGACCGCGCTCACCACCAGCAGCGTCAGAGGCGCGTCGAACAGCGGTGCGGGCGGGAAGTCGGCGTTCACCTCGAGCAGCGGATACGCCAGCCGTACGCAGCAAAGCGCGACAGCTACGCCGGCCAGCCAGGCCAGTCCCAGGACGGCGCCTACTTCGCTCAGTAGCGAGCGAAGGTGCGAGGCGTTGTTCACCCCCATCCGCCGGCTGAGGTGAAACGCTGCGAAACGCTGCCGCTGCCTGACCGCGAGGTACAGCAACTGGGCAGTCACCGCGATCACCCCGGTCAGCGCGGCGATCGTCTGCAGATACCCGAACATCCAGCCGATCGGCAACAGGTCGGTCACCCCGAGGAAGGCATCGGGGGTCCTGACGAGATCGACAGTCACGTCCTCGCCGTCGAGGATGAGCAACGCAGCGTCGAGGTTGGCGTCGTCGGTCCACAGCTCGTCCTGGCGCTGGGTGTAGCGGTCGCTGTCCACCACCGTCGCCCGGTCGACGACGATCATCGGCGCCTTGATCAGCCGCAGCCCCGGAAACGCCGGAGCTGTCGCCACGACGTCGACAGTCAGCGTGGTGCTGCGAAGTTGCACCTCTCGGACCGGGTCCTCGCCGTCCCACGCGACCAGAATGGCGGTGCTCCGGGTCCCGGTGCCCGAAATCAGCGGGACGAGATCTTCCGGCTCGGCACCCACTGCCGCGGGATCCCACGCCGCGAACTGCGCGAACGTGTCGGTGTCGACCCCGAGCACCTCGATCTGCTGGCCATTGGCCACGCCGTCCCTGATGACCGTCACCACGGTTCCGTGGCCACCCAGATCCGGGTCGTAGCCGGGTTCGGCCTCCATGTCCAGGGCGTGTACGGCGCCGCTGTAGATCTCGGCCTTGGCCGTGACCGTCTGTACGAGCGACTCGGTCAGCCCGGCGGAGTAGATCAACACACCTACTGGCACCGCGGCAAGCACGAAGACGGTGAGCGTGACGGCGATCGTGCTCGCCATCCGCCGGATCGACAGCCACAATGCCGGGGGCCAGCGTCGGGAACGCCTCCGCAGCACCGGCAGCAGTACGGCGACGAGCCTGGCGATCAGCAGCAGCGCGCCGACCAGCGCCAGCAACGGAAACGCGATGAGCAGCGGATTCAGGCTGATCGTCTCAGCGAACGCTGCCGCTCCGCCCTCGGCGCGGGCCCGGCGGTATGTCAGCACGGCCGCGACGAGGAAGGCGATCTCCCACGGCAGCAGCGCCCACCGGAATCGGCGCCCCGACCGTACGTCGACGCTGCGCCGGCTGCGCAGACCCGCCAGGATGCCGAGCGCACAGAGCCCGACCAGGGCGGCGAGTCCGACCGTCTGTACCGCCCGGGACAGGGCTCCCGGCTCGATCAACGGCGACGGTCCCAACCACCGCACCAGCGCGATGGACCCGGCCCATCCGACGAGCGCTCCGAAGGTGACCGGGATCAGCATCTCCAATGCCGCCTTGAACCCGATCGGTCCGGACGACACGCCGCGTGAGGTCAGCAGCGCGACCTCGCCGGAGCGCTGCTCGGCCCAGAGGAAGCCGGCTGCAGCGACGAGCAGCAGCGCCAGCGCCGTCGCGGCCAGCGCCACCGGCAGCACCGGGCCGCGAATGCTGTCGCGCGCGTCGATGGTCGTGCTGACGAAACGCGGCAGGTCGCTGGGGGTCTGGTAGCCGCCGCCCCGGTAGGGCAGCCGGTCGATCTGGTCCAGGACGGTCCCGGCCGTGGCGACGGTGAGCGCCGGGGTGTCGACCGGGGAGTACCACCAGGCGTAGATCCCCGGCGGGAGGGCCACCTCCGGCAGGTTCGGGACGACGTCGTACATCGTCTGCGGATCGACCAGAACGAACGGTGGCGGTCGTCGCTCCACCGTCGGCACGATGAGATCGGACCACGAGCACCAGTACGACGGGAGGTCGCTGACGATCCCCTCCCCCGCCAGGTCCCGGTAGATACCTGTGATCGGCGCGCTGCCGCTGGCGAACGCCAGAGTGTCCCCGACCTGCAGATCGCGGACCTCGGCGTACCGGTCGCTGATCCACGCGCCACGCCCCTCGTCGGAGGATGAGAGCACCTCGACGTGGTTACGGGCATCCGACCGTGAGTAAAGGGTGAGCGTCGCGTTGACCTGGTCGACCGCTGGGTCCATCGGGGCGTCGAGCGTCAGCACCCGGTAGGGGTCGGGGAGCCCAGCCTCCCTCATCGCCGCCCGGACGGCCGTGTCGCCGTCGGCTACATCGGCGCCGGTCTGGGACGAGGAGTAATTCTGGCCCGGAAGGTTCGGGTCGTTGACCGCCGGGTTCGACACGGTCGGCAGCGACCGCTCTGGGCAGGCGTCGACGACCTGTTTGGTGAGCGTCGCCGACCCGACGGCGGACAGGAACAGCGGCCCGGACGCCGCGGCGATGCCGAGGATCGCGGTCGCAATTACGATGGCGATGACGACAGCGGGAGCGCGGGCGAGCAGTACCGGGGCTCTCGTCCACGGCGCTGATCCCAGCGTCGGCAGTAACCGCCGCCGCGACCCGGACATCGCGGCCCCCCATTCGGTAGCAGTCAGTAGCGGGGCTCAGCTCCGGCGAGCGCGTACCTTGGCCAATGCCTCGTCCAGGATGGCGGCTCCGTCGGCGTCGCTGCGTCGCTCCCGCACGTAGGCGAGGTGTGTCTTGTACGGCTCGTTACGGGGTGCCGATGGCGGGCTCTGCTCCTCCCGACCGGCCGGGAGGCCGCAGCGCGGGCAGTCCCAGTTCTCGGGGATCACCGCGTCCTCGGCGAAGGCGGGCTTGGTCTCGTGGCCGTTCGCGCACCAGAACTGCACGCGGTGCCGCGGCGCGGCCTCTCCTCGCTCGGCCTCCCCCATCGGCCCCGCCCCTACCCGGCTGCCC
>JACCXW010000085.1 GCA_013696785.1 Geodermatophilaceae bacterium
GCGGTGACACGAGCGTGGTCGGGATGATCCCGAGCAGGAAATCCACGGTCCCTGCGGCCTCGTCGGTCGCCGGCACCTCGCCGGGGGAGATGTCGATGCCCGATCCCGGCTGCACCAGGTTGCCCACAATGAGCCCGATCGCCAGGGCGAAGGTCGACATGATGAGGAAGTAACCCAGAGCCAGGCCTCCGACGCGGCCCACCTGCGCGGCTTTTCGCACCGAGCCGATGCCGAGCACGATCGTGCAGAAGATGATCGGCGAGATCATCATCTTGATCAGCGCGACGAAGCCCGTCCCCAGCGGCTTCAAAGACACCCCGAGGTCCTTGTCCACGAGCCCGACCAGGATTCCCAGACCCACCGCGGCGATAACCGCCATATATAGCCAATGCGTACGGTCCTTCTTGACCGGTTCGGTCTCGGCGTCGTCTTGCGCGCGCGGTCGGGACATGGTGGGCCTCCTGGATGTTGTCTGGCACAGTGACTGTGGCCCATCCGGTGACGGAAGTCACTTGCATCGCCAACGTGTCGCTTGCCGCGGGCGCCGACGCCAGGTGGCTTTGCGTGGGTTTAGGGTGCAGCGGGATGAAGGTGGCAGCTGGGTACGACGACCACGACCGCGCCCGGCGGGTCGACGAGCCGCCCAAGGAGTCAGCCCCCGGTGCCGACGACGTACGCCGATCGCACTTCGAAAGGGATCGGGCCCGGGTCCTGCACTGCTCCGCTCTGCGCCGGCTGGCGGCCAAGACCCAGGTGGTCGAGCCGGGATCGGACGACTTCCCAAGAACCCGCCTCACGCACACCCTCGAGGTCGCGCAGATCGGCCGGGAAATGGGGCAGGCACTGGGATGCGACCCGGATCTCGTCGATGCCGCGGGGCTGGCGCACGACGTCGGCCACCCGCCGTTCGGGCACAACGGTGAGGACGCACTGAACGCGGTCGCCGTGGAGTGCGGCGGGTTCGAGGGCAATGCGCAGAGCCTGCGGGTTCTGGTCCGGTTGGAGACGAAGGTGCTCGACGACGAAGGACGCAGCGCCGGGCTGAATCTGACCCGGGCCACGCTGGACGCGGCGACGAAGTACCCATGGCCTCGGCGGGACGGCGTACGCAAGTACGGCGTCTACGACGACGATCTCGCCGTCTTCGACTGGATGCGCGAGCGCGCTCCGGCCGGCCGGCGTTGCCTGGAGGCGCAGGTCATGGACTGGGCCGACGACGTGGCGTACTCCGTGCACGACGTGGAGGACGGTGTGTACGCGGGACACGTATCGCTCGCCGCGCTGAACTCGAGCCAGGAGCGGACGGCGGTCTGCGCCATTGCCCGGTCGCAGTACTCCGCGGCCGCCGCTGACCTGGAAGACATCCTGCTCGCCTTGCTGGCGCAGCCGGTGTTGCAGGCGGTGGCCGTCTACGACGGGACGCTGGCGGGCCGGGCCGCTCTGAAGCGGGCGACCAGCGAACTGACGGGCCGTTTCGTCCAGGCGGCCGTGCGTGCGACCAGGTCCGCTGCAGACCGGCATCCTTTGAGCCGGTACGCCGCCGACCTCGTCGTACCGCCGCGTGTCGCCGCGGAATGCGCGCTGCTCAAGGCGGTCGCGGTGCGCTATGTGATGGACCGGGAGGAGACCGCGGCGTTGCAGGCGCGGCAGCGTGAGGTGCTGACAGAGCTCGTTTCGGCGCTGCTGGAGCGACCCGAGGCGCTCGATCCGCTGCATGCCCCGAGCTGGTCGGCGGCGGTCGGGGACGCCCCTCGACGCCGCGTGGTCCTGGATCAGGTGGCGAGCCTCACCGACACCTCCGCGGTGTCCTGGCACGCCGCACTTCTCGGAAGGATGGACGCGGACCGCTGGGGTCGGTGACAACATGCATAGTGTTCGTATGGCCGGGCGAATACGAAACGAAGACATTGCGCTCGTCCGTGAGCGCTCCCCGATCGCGGACATCGTCGGAGAGCATCTCCAGCTGCGCAGCGCGGGCGGCGGCAGCCTCAAGGGTCTGTGCCCGTTCCACGACGAGAAGACGCCGTCGTTCCAGGTCACCCCGTCGCGCAACCTCTGGTTCTGCTTCGGTTGCGGGGAGGGCGGCGACGTCATCCGGTTCGTGGAGAAGGTCGACCACCTGTCCTTCGTCGAAGCGATCGAGCGGCTGGCCGGGCAGGCCGGAATCGAGTTGCGCTACCAGGAGGGCGGGGCGGCGCCGATCCGGCAGCACGGACAACGTGCCCGGCTGGTGGAGGCGCATCGGCTGGCACAGGAGTTCTACGCCGATCAACTGTCCACATCGGACGGTCAGCTGGCACGGGAGTTCCTGCTGGAACGCGGCTTCGACCGCACCGCTGCCGAGACGTACGGTTGCGGCTTCGCGCCGGCCGGGTGGGACTTGCTGTCGAATCACCTGCTGGGCAAGGGCTTCAGCCAGAGCGAGCTGACGATGGCCGGGCTGTCGCGGCAGTCTTCCCGGGGCTCGCTCATCGACCGGTTCCACCGTCGGTTGCTCTGGCCGATCCGGGACATCACCGCGGACGTGATCGGATTCGGCGCGCGCAAGCTCTTCGAGGACGACGACGGGCCGAAGTACCTCAACACTCCCGATACGCCGATCTACAAGAAGAGTCACGTGCTCTTCGGTCTGGACATCGCGAAGAAGGAGATCGCCCGGCGCCGGCAGGCTGTCGTGGTGGAGGGCTACACCGACGTGATGGCCTGCCACCTAGCCGGCGTACCCACTGCGGTCGCGTCGTGCGGCACGTCGTTCGGCGTGGAGCACATCGGCGTACTGCGTCGCCTGCTAATGGACCAGGACGAGTTCCGCGGCGAGGTGATCTACACCTTCGACGGCGACAAGGCGGGGCAGAACGCGGCGCTGAAGATGTTCCGCGAGGACCAAAGGTTCGTCGGGCAGACGTTCGTCGCGATCGACGGCGACGGCCTGGACCCGTGCGAACTGCGGCAGTCGCGTGGGGATGCCGCCGTTCGGGACCTCGTCGCTCGTCGCGAGCCACTGGTGCAGTTCGTGCTGCGCGCGACACTGGCGACCTATGACCTCGACACCGTCGAGGGGCGGGTGCACGCGCTGGAACGGACGGCGCCCATGGTGGCTGGGATCAAGGATCGGTCGCTGCGGCCTGAGTACGCGCGCCGGCTCGCGGGGTACCTCGGGATGGAGGTCGAGGCGGTCGTCTCGCAGATCAAGTCGCTGGGGCGGGGTGAAGCGCCGGCCGCGGCGCTCCGACTGGATGTCGGCGGCCGCCCGCGCCCCGATGATCCGGCGTTGTCCGTCGAGCGGGAGGCGTTGAAGCTTGGCCTGCAGGTGCCGGCCCTGGCTGGTCCGCTCTTCGATGCCGTGGAGCCGACGGCGTACACGCATCCGGCGTACGCGGCGATCAGGACGGCCATCGGTGCCGCCGGCGGGTCAGCGGCCGGCCTGTCCGGCCCGGCCTGGCTGGACGCGGTCGGCGCATATTGCCCGGCCGAGGTGGTGCGGCCGATGCTGGCCGAGTTGGCCGTGGAACCGCTGCGGGCGTCGGGGGAGCCGGACAGCCGGTACGTCCTAGCTGTCATCGCCCGGTTGCAGGAGCTGGCACTGGTTCCGGCCGTGACCCAGCTGAAGTCGCGTCTGCAGCGGGTCAACCCGGTCGAGCAGGCCGACGCCTACCACCGGATGTTCGGCGAGTTGATCGCGCTGGAGGCGCAAGTCAGGGTGCTGCGCGAGCAGGCGCTGGGTGGGCTGCCGTGAGACTGCCGTTCCGGCGCGGACCGGCCCCACCGGCCGACGCGCTGGCGCGGCTGGACCGGGACGAGCGGGTTCTCGCCTGGGGTACCACGGTCGACGA
>JACCXW010000089.1 GCA_013696785.1 Geodermatophilaceae bacterium
CCGCAGACCTCCCAGTTGCCGTCCGCGAGCGGCTCGTCGATGCCCTCCCACATCAGTCGCGTGGATCCCTTGCGACCGGAATGACCCAACTGCAGCCCAACCTTCGCGCCGGTGCTGTCGTGGATAAACGAGGTGATCCGGCGCCAGGACACCTCCTGCGCGTCGTCGTACAGACCGGTGCAGCCCAAGGTGATCCGCCCTTCGGGGGACACGCAGACCATCTCGGTCATCACCAGGCCGGCGCCTCCGAGCGCCTTGCCGCCCAGGTGCACCAGGTGGAAGTCGCCCGGGAGGCCGTCCGTGGCGACGTACATGTCCATGGGGGAGACGACCACGCGGTTGGCGAGTGCCAGCGAACCGAGCCGGAACGGCGTGAACATCGGCGGCCTGGTGCCGACTTGCGGTGGGGCGACCCCCCGGCGTACCTCGTGCTCACCGAACCACTCGTCGACGCGTTCGACGAACTCGGGGTCGCGCAGCCGCAGGTTGTCGTAGGTCACCCGGCGGCTGCGGGTCATGATGTTGAAGGCGAATTGCAGCGGCTCTTGATCGGCGTACTGGCCGAGGTTCTCGAACCACTCCAGGCTTGCCTGCGCGGCCCGCTGCGTGGACAGCACGACCGGCCGCCGCTCGGCGTCGTAGGCGGCGAGCGCACTCTTGACGTCCGGCTCCTCGGCCAGACAGGCGGCCAGCGCCAGCGCGTCCTCCATCGCCAGCTTTGTCCCGGAACCGATGGAGAAGTGGGCCGTGTGCGCGGCATCGCCGAGCAGGACGACGTTGCCGTCAACCCATGACTCGTTGCGGACAGTGGAGAAGCTGATCCATCGCGAGTTGTTCGCCTTGATCTCGTATCCGTCTAGGACGTCGGCGAACAGCTCACGGACGAGGGCGATCGATTCGGTGTCGCTGTCCCCGGGCCGGAAGTCCCGCTCGGCAAAGCGGTCGAATCCGGCACGGTGCCACACCGCGTCGTTCATCTCGACAATGAACGTGCTCCCCGTGGCGTCGAACGGATAGCCGTGGATCTGCATGATCCCGTACGGCGTAGGCACGACGTAGAACTTGAACGCGTCGAACACGAGGTCCGTGCCGAGCCACATGTACTTGCATTGCCTGACTTCCACCGACGGGCCGAAGACGGCAGCGCGCTCCCGGCGTACGGCGGAGTTCAGCCCGTCGGAGGCGAGCACCAGGTCGTACTCGGCGGCGAGGTCGTCGGTGGGGGGCGCTTCGGTGCGGAACCGCACGTCCACGCCGAGGTGGTCGCAGCGCTGCTGCAGGATCTGCAGGAGGCGTTTGCGGCTCATCGCGGCGAACCCGTGTCCGCCTGAGGTGATCACCTCGCCGCGGTAGTGCACGTCGATGTCGTCCCAGCGGGCGAACTCGCTCTGCATGGAACGGAAGATCTCGATGTCCGCGTGCTCGATGCCCCCGAGGGTCTCGTCGGAGAAGACGACCCCGAACCCGAACGTGTCGTCGGGCGCGTTGCGCTCCCAGACGGTGATCTCGTGGGCGGGGTCCAACTGCTTGGTCAGGGCGGCGAAGTACAGCCCGCCCGGTCCGCCGCCGACTATCGCGATGCGCATCAGCCGGCACTCATCGCAGCGGTACGGCGTCGGTGTCGGCGGCCTGCTCGCGCAACCGGAAGCGTTGCAGTTTTCCGGTGTTTGTCCGCGGCAGCTCGGCGACGAAGTCCACGACCCGCGGGTACTTGTACGGCGCGATCTCGGCTTTGACGAAGTCCTGCAGCTCTTTGGCTTTCGCGCCATCCCCGTCGACGCCTGCCCTGAGGACGACGTACGCCGCGACGACATTGCCGCGGTCGGAGTCCGGAACGCCGACCACGCCACACTCGCTGACGTCGGGGTGGCCCATCAGGGCGGCCTCCACCTCGGGGCCGGCGATGTTGTATCCCGCGGACACGATCATGTCGTCGGAGCGGGCCTGGAACCAGAAGTACCCGTCGGGGTCGCGCAGGTAGGTGTCGCCGGTGAAGTTCCATCCGTTGCGGACGTACGTGCGCTGCCGCTCGTCGGCGAGATATCGGCAGCCGGTCGGGCCCTTGACCGCGAGGCTGCCGAGTTCGCCGTCGGGGACCGGCTCACCGTCGGGGCCGAGGACGGTCGCGCGGTAGCCGGGAACGGGACGACCCGTCGAACCCGGCCGGATGTCGTCGTCGGCGCACGCGATGAAGATGTGCAGCATCTCCGTGGAGCCGATGCCATCGATGATCTTCAGGCCGGTGGCCTCGTGGAACGCCTCCCAGACCGAGCGGGGCAGGGTCTCGCCGGCAGACACGCAGCGCCGGAGCGACGCCAGTTCCGGTGCCTTGCCACCGGCGATCATCGCGCGGTAGGCGAGCGGGGCGGTGGACAGCACGGAGACTCTGTGGGCGGCGATCAGCTCCGCCAGTTCGTCCGGGCTTGCGCGTTCGACAAGCAGCGTCGAGGCACCGACCCGCAACGGAAAGATGAGCACGGCGCCCAAGCCGAACGTGAAGGCGAGCGGCGGAGTACCGGTGAAGACGTCGTCCGCGGTCGGGCGCAGCACGTGCCGGGAGAACGTGTCCGCCATCGCGAGCACGTCCCGGTGGAAGTGCATGGCGCACTTCGGGCGACCGGTAGTACCGGAGGTGAAGGCGAACATGGCGACGTCGTCGGCGGCCGTCTGCACCGCGGCGAACCCGTCGTACTTGCCGGCCGCCAAGGCGCTGAGATCGTCGGCGTCGTCGGCGCCGAAACCGACGGTGCGCAGGCCGGGGATCCGGGCGGCGTCGAGGTCGGCGCGGAACCGGGTGTCGCACAGCGCCAGATCCAGCTGCGCGATCTCGCCGATGACCTCCAGTTCCTTTGACCGCAGCAAAGCCATTGTCGTGACCGCGACGCCACCGGCGAGTACGACGCCGAGCCAGCAGACGGCCAGCCACGGCGTGTTCGGCCCCCGCAACAGCACCCGGTTACCGGGCGCCAAACCGAGGTCCTCGACCAGGACCGCCGCGACCTGGTGCGCGGTGCGGCGTACCTCGGCGTACGTCCAGGTTTCCGTCGGAGACAACAGGCAGGGTCGATCCGCCCCGTGCGCGGCGATGGTGTCGTCGAGCAGCGCGACAGCGCAGTTCAGCCGCTCCGGGTACTGCAGCTCGGGCAGGTCGAACACGAGGTCCGGCCACTGGTCGGCGGGCGGCAGGTTGTCGCGGCTGAACGTGTCCGTGTGCCCCGACGGGGACAGCGGCATGCGGCGACCTCCTTGTCGGCGTTGCGTCAGTATTGTCCGTTCTCCCGTCGGGTCGGCAAGCAGTCGACCGGGTGCTGACAGCGGCCGAGCGGACCAGACCCGGGTCAGGACTTGTGCGAGCCGTCTGAGTACGGCGGGCGGAGATCGTCGAACATCGGAAAGTGGCGCACATTCGTGGTCACCAGGTCTGCGCCGAGGGCCTGCGCTGTACCCGCGAGCAGGTAGTCGACGACGCCGACCACCGAATGGCTTGGGCGGTAGGCGCGAGCGAACGCGCCGGCGTGCCTGCACACGTCCTCCGTGACGGGAACCCAGGCGAACACGGAAAACAGCGCGTCGAGAGTGTCCTGTTCGGCTGGACGCACACCGGAGAGCAACTCTAAGCGGGTGAGTTCGCTGGCGGCGAGTGACTCCTCGGTGTCGACCCAGGCTTGGAGCAACGCTGTTGCTGCGACGCTGCCTCGAAGATGGTCGACGATCACCGAGGTGTCGACCAGCTTCACGTCAGTCCTACCTGCGCCAGCCGCTCGTCGAGGCCGGTGCGTAACACATCGACGTACTCCGCGCCGGTGCCGGCGCGGTCGCTCCACATACCAGCCGAGTCCCGTAAGGCACTGAGCCGCCCCTCAGGGGACTGCCGCTGGTATTGGGCTCGGATCGCCCGGCGAATCAGCTCCGAGCGAGATGCGCCGGTGCGTGTGGACATGCGGGTCAACAGTTCGGCGTCCTCGTCGTCGAGATAGATCTGAGTCCGTTGCACGACATCACTATACATCGCTAGATGTCGTGGTTTGTGGGATCACGTGCCTCAGGGCAGGACGGCGACGCCCTGAACCTCGACGAGCGCGGCCTCGTCCCACAGCCGGGCGACGCCGATGCCGGCCATCGCCGGGTAGTCACGCCCAACGAGCCGCTGCCAGACGGCGCCGATGTCCCGTGCCCGATCCCGGTAGGCCGCCATGTCGACGATGTAGACCGTCATCGAGGTCAGATGCTCCGGCTCCCCGCCGGCTGCTCTGAGCGCGGTCAACAGGTTGCTGAGTGCCTGCTCGAACTGTTCGACGATGTCCGTGCCGACGATCTGCCCGTCGGCGTTCAGCGCCGTCTGCCCGGCCAGGTACGCCGTACGACCGGTTGGTGCGACCACGACATGACTGAACCCGGAGGGCCGAGCCAGCTCCGGCGGGTTAACCCGCTTCACGACTGGACCGCGCCACCGTCGACGTTGATGCCCTGGCCGGTGATCGCGCCGTTCGCCACACACAGCATGATCGTCTGCGCGACCTCATCCGGTGTGATCAGCCGGCCGATGGGCTGTTTGCGGGCGAGGATCGCGCGGACCTCCTTGGTGCTTCGGCCGGTGCGACCCTGGATCGCCTGCACCACCTGATCGGTCATCGGTGTGTCGGCGTACCCCGGGCAGACGGCGTTGACCGTGATGCCGCTGCCCGCGAGTTCGGCCGCGGACGCGCGGACCAGGCCCAGCACGCCGTGTTTGGCGGCGGTGTACGCGGCGAGGTAGGGCGCGCCCATCTTGGCCGCCATCGAGGCGACCACGACGATGCGTCCCCACCCGCTGTCGGTCATCGCCGGGACTGCGCGGCGGATGCATTGGAACGGCGCCGTGAGGTTGAGGTCAAGCATTCGCTGCCAGTCCTCGTCGCTCGTCCGGTGCACCGGTGAGGACGTGCCCGCCCCGGCGTTGGCCACCAGGATGTCGACCGGACCCCATTCGTCCTCGACCGCGCCGAAAAGCTCGCCCACGGCGTCGTCGTCGGTGATGTCCGCCGGATACGTCATCTTCGGCCCGTTGAGCAGCGCTGCCGTCTCATCCAGCTGCTCGGCGTTGCGGGCGGTGACAGCCACCCGGTGCCCGAGCCCGGACAGCTGGATGGCCACCGCGCGGCCGATTCCGCGGCCACCACCGGTGACCAGGCATGTCCGCCGCTCACCCATTGCCGCGCTCCTCCCTCGATACCATCGGCCACGATAGTCAGCCACCGACGGTTGGGACGTGCGTGAAGGTCGAGGAGTTCACAGATATCCGGTACGCCGTCGTCGACGGGGTGGCCACCGTGACGATCGACCGGCCAGAGCGGATGAACTCCTTCCGGGGCCGCACGGTGGACGAGTTGATCTCGGCGTTCAAGTGGGCCTGGGCCTCGCGCGAGGTGTCCGCCGTCGTACTCACCGGTGCCGGCGACCGGGCGTTCTGTGCCGGCGGCGACGTCAAGGAGCGCGCCGAGACCGGCGGCTACGGCGACACCGAATGGGGCACGTTCGAGATCGAACGGCTGCACCGGATCATCCGCGACATCCCGAAGCCCGTCATCGCCGCAGTCAACGGCGCCGCGTTCGGCGGCGGCCATGTGCTGCACGTGCTCTGCGACCTGACCGTCGCCGCCGAGCACGCGACGTTCGGTCAGACCGGGCCGCGGGTCGGCTCCTTCGATGCCGGCTTCGGCTCCGCGTACCTCGCGCGGGTCGTGGGGGAGAAGCGGGCCCGGCAGATCTGGTTCCTCCTCGAGAAGTTCGATGCCGTGACCGCCGAACGCTGGGGGTTGGTGAATGCCGTCGTACCGGCGGCCGATCTGCTGCCCACGGCGCAACGCTGGGGTACGACGATCGGTGCATACTCACCGACCGCGTTGCGGTTCCTCAAGCACTCGTTCAACGCCGACACCGACCACATCGGCGGCATCTCCCACCTCGCCTTCGACGGCCTCGACCTCTACGCGCACGGCGAGGAAGGCATGGAGGGCGCCCGGGCATTCGCCGAGAAACGACCGCCTGACTTCACGCCCTACCGCTGACATGCCGGACTCGACATCATCGGATGCGGATTCGGTCATCCGGTGACCCATTCCGCATCCGATGACGCTGAATTAAACCGGCGGCCGCTCGTCGTCGCGATCGACGGGGTAGCGCCGGGGATCGGGAAGTCCACCGTGGCCAGCGCCGTGGTGATGTGGTTGAGAGAGCGCGGTCTCGTCGTGGACCACTTCCGGGAGGAGGACATTCTCTCGCGGCCGGCTTTCGCCGCGGTGGCGACGGCGTTCCGGGAGTCGGAGCGGGTCGAACCATCGCTGCTCTTGGCGGCCACTGACGCCCTCGTGGGAGATCTGCCGCCGGGAGACGTCACCGTCCTTGACTCCCTGCTGCCTTTCATCCCTTCCCTGCTGGCGTGGGGCCACGACCGGGCGACGATCTCGACGTTCGTCCGTGACCTGACCCACGTTCTCCGCGGCGTCCGGCTGCTGACGATCTACCTTGACGGGTCCGTGGAGTCCGCCTTGGAGCGGGCGGTCGGCCGCGAGGGTGAGGCGTGGTTGCCGTGGCTCATCGGCCGGTACGCCGGCACGGCCGAGCCTGTCACGGACCTCAACTCGCTCGCCGCGCATATGGAGCAGCGCCGGCAGCTGACCCTGTCGGTCCTGGCCGAGCACAGTTGGGACGTCGTTGCCATCCGAACAGCCCAGGAGCACCAGGCCGACGAGAGCCTGGCTGTCGTGTCCGCGGCGCTGGCAGAGCGTGGTCTGGACCACTAGCCGCGAACCCAGCCGCCGACCGCTGCGCGGCCCCGCCACCAGTTCCGTAGCGGGGCAGCTGCGCGGACCCCCGACTGACTCAGTCCGTCGGCTGGAAGTAGTTCGATGTGGCCCAGCCGGACACGTCATGACCCAGCTGGTTTCCGTCGGTCATCGCCTTGCGGAAGTGCAGACCCAGCCAGATCCTGGCGTTCATGGTGTCCATGTCGAGCGCTTCGGCAGTGGCGTAGGTCCGGTTGGTCATGGTGACAGCGGACGACAGGTTCAGGTCGATGGAATCGGCACCGAACAGGGTGCTGAAGGTGCCCGACGCGGCTCCAGTGGCGGGGGCGTGGCCACTCACGTACTCGGGGTATGGCGGGGTGTCGACGAGCGGCAGCCAGTCCGGGTCGGGTTCGGTCGCCGGGTTACCGTCGGTGTCCCCCAGCTGGATGGCGGTGATCGGGCGCCAGTAGGCATAGTCGTACTTCGCCCGCCAGGCGGCGATGAGGGCATCTGCGACACTGGCGTTCAGGATCGCGAAGGCACGCGCGCTGTCGACGATGTCTAGGCCCAGGGTCGTCACCTTGTCGCGCATGCCCGCCTGGTACTGCAGCACGGCGTTGTCGGCGAAGAAGCGCGCGGTGTCCGTCTGTTCCGGGGTCCGCAGCGACCCCTCCCTCGCGCCGTACAGCCGAACTTCCTCGTAGTCCACAGCGTAGGCGGCCGACTCGATGGCATCCGGGCCGGGGGGCGGGAACTGCGTCGCCGAGTCCAGCAGCAGGGGTGTGACGAACCCCAGTTCGGGGGCAAGCATCGGAGCGAACGCCGGAGGCGTCGGTCGCCACACGCCCGGCGCCGGCTCTACGTCGAGCGTCACGGTCGCATGACGACCGTCGTGCTGCCGCAACTCGATGATCGTGGCTGCCGCTGCACTGCCGACGACCTTCCCGCCGGCCTTCGCGACACCGTTGGGTATGCCGGCGAGGAAGGCCGAGTAGTCGGCGGCGAGATTGGCCGCCGAGGCGGGGAAGTAGTGCCTCAGTACGCGGTAAGCGGCGGTAGCCGCCGCGACCTCGGATGAGGCGCC
>JACCXW010000093.1 GCA_013696785.1 Geodermatophilaceae bacterium
GCTGGGCTTCCAGGTCGCCGCCGAGTCACCGGGCAGCCCGGACGACCCGGACGTCCGCAAAGACCCCGAGCAGTTGTACGGCGGCGTCGTCTTTCAGACCAACGGCATGCTCTTCGGGCTGCGACCGCGTACCGCAGGCCGAATCGCTCGACAAGGCCTCGAGACGCTAGCGCCCGAACTGCGCTGAGCCCGATCGGCGTGGATGGTCGACTGGTCGGCCATTGCCCTGTTGGCTACGGACCTGGCCGACGAGGGAACCTCGGCGACCACCTCGCCCCGGGTGTGCACGCAGCATTCTAATGTCCCAGGAGTAATCTCAACTCGGCAACGATCAGTTCGGGTGTCACCGCCGGGGGGGCTTGGCGCCGCTCGGCGGTCTCCGATTGGCTTGGCCGGGGCTAGCGAGAGTTGCAGAGAGGATTGCAATTCCCGTTCCCAGGGCTGCAAATTCTTCGGTTTGGCAGACACCACACAACGTGTTGGTGATACTACGCTACGCTAACTTCGACTCCCTCGCTCCATGCGCAGGAGGAGCCCGATCGTGTGCCGCTGCGGCCACTCGAAAGAACAACACACGCACTACCGGCGTGGAACAGACTGCGCCATCTGCGGCGCGCAAGCCTGTCGTAAGTTCCGTCCACTCCGTCGCAGACTCCTGCCCTTTCTTGAAGTGTCCCCGGCGCTGCAGCACGTCGTTCACCTCACGGGACGCGCAAGCCATGCGGGTCACCGGGGCGACTGCCAACGGTCTCGTCAGCATCCGGCGCGCTGGTGCGGATGATGGTGCGGCGGGCCAGACGCCGAACCCTGCAAACCCACCACATTGACGACCGTTCAGATAAGGCACACGTCGAATGTCCGCCAGTCACGGTGATCCTTCGGCGTACGCAGGAGTGCGGCGTAGCGATCGCCAGCCACTCGCAGGGCCGCCTCGGCGTCCAGGCCGGCCTGCTCGGCGGAGCTGACGAGCGCCAGGAGCGCGTCGCCCAGCCCCGTGGCGTCGGTCGGCTGGGGCCCGGCGTCAGGGACGGGGAGGTCATGGTGCCCGGCCCGTCGTACGAGCGCCTGTGCCATCGCCAGCGCCGGTTGAGAACGCGCGATCCCCTCGGTCACCGACGTCCGGCCCTTCTCCGCGCGCTTGATCTGCTCCCAGTTCGTCTGCACCTCGGGGGCCGCTGACCATCCGCTCGGCGAAGACGTGTGGGTGGCGGCGTACCAGCTTGTCGACCAGTCCGGCGGCGACGTCGTCGATGCCCCACGGCTGGCCGTCGGCGATCTCCTCGGCCAACCGGGCGTGGAATACGACCTGGAGCAGGACGTCGCCGAGTTCCTCGCGCAGGGCGTCGAGGTCTGCCTCGACCAGGGCGTCGTAGGCCTCATACGCCTCTTCGAGCAGGTAGCGGCGGAGGCTGTCGTGGGTCTGTTCGGCGTCCCAGGGGCAGCCGCCGGGCGAGCGCAGCCGGTCCATGACCGCAACGACGTCGAGCAGTCGTGCGCCGGGAGGATCCCAGGAGCCGTGGACCACCGCCAGCTCTGCGGCGCCGTGCTCCCCGGCGATGAGTACGCCGAGCGCCCGGACGAACTCCGGATCCCCGTCCGGCCCGGCCAGCCACACGACCGTTCGTCCTCCCCGGGCCAGCTCACGCAACGCGCGGGCGGCGGCACGGGGATCGTCGATCCCCAGCGTATTCACCTCGACGCCTGCGGCGGCCAGCGCGACGGCGACCGGTGACTGCGGATCGGCGGCGTACACCGGGGCGGAGCGCACCGCCGCCCAGCCGGCCCAGCTCAGCAGGCCGGCGGGCAGCCGAGGGGTGGTGGACAGCAGCAGGACCCGGTCGGGCACCTCAGTTGAGAGCGGGCTCGGCGGCGGGCGAGCCGTCGTCCAGCACGTCGACCACCCCGCGGTCGTCAGGCACCAGCGTCCCGGAGTCGTCGAAGCGGCCGTACCGCGGGTTGACCGTGATGTCGAGGGACTCACGCACCGATGCCAGTTCGGTGTCCAGTGCCGTCTGCACTTCTTGGGCCGCCTGCTGCTCCAGGGTCGGCCGGATGTCCTCGAAGCTGGGATAGCTGATCCCGGTGATGAACACGACCGTGATCTCGCCGCTGGGCACCAGCGCGTCGCTGAAACCCTGCCCGGCGACCAGCGAGCTGGGATCCTCGACAATGCCGGCCAGCTGTTCCGCCCTCGCCGCCTGCGGGGCCGGCAGCGTGTTCTGGTTCGGGTATCCGGCCGCGACATCGGCGTACGACGCGGGATCGGCGCTCAGCTGCGCCAGTACGGCGTCGGCGGTGGCCTGGTCGGCGACGGTGACCAGGCCGACCTCGAACTGGGCGTACTGCTCACGGGTGGCGTCGTAGCGCTCCCGCAGCGCCGACTCGCCCGTCCCGACGTCCAGCCCGGCCTCCTGCGCGATCTCCTCGCCCAGGATGAAGCGGCGCACCTGCTCGCGGACATCGGCCTCGGTGCGGCCCTCGGCTGCCTGCTGGGCGTAAAAGGCCGCCGGTTCACCGGAGGGTGCGAGGATCTCCGCCAGCCGGGCGCTGATATCGGCATCGGTGACCTCGGCGTCGTAGCGCTCGGCCGCGGCGTCATAAACCCCGCTGGCGATCAGCTCCTGCAGCACGACCTGCCGGTACTCCCCGACCCGGCCGGCGTACAGGTCGGCGCCGGCGCCGTCGCCAAGCCCGGCCCGCACCGCCTCCTCCAGCGCGGCGGTCGTGATGGTCTCCGCACCGATGTAGGCAGCCACACCCGGCGACGTCCGACACCCCGACAGTGCCAGCAGCGCGCCGGCCACCGCAGCCGCCGCGACGGTGCGCCGGGCAAGGCGATGACAGTGGATGCGCACGCAAATCCTCAGTCGTGTAACGGGGTCGTGTAACGGGATTCCCAGCCTGCCACACCAGACTCAGCCGACAGCGCTGACCGGTGGCAGCACAGGCGGCCAGCAGGGCGGTGATCCGGCGCAGCAGAGCGGTTCGGCCGGCTTCGCGTTTCCACCGGCCATGGCCGTCGACCTGCTGTTCTGGCTACCGTCTGTACATGGCTCCGGCCTCCCTGATCCATCGAGAACCGACGCGCTCTAGCTCGCGCCCGACGCAACCCTTGGCCACCGCACTGTGCTGGTCCCGCCCAGCGCAGACGACGCTAACCCGATCGCGACCCAGGCCCTACCGACTACGGAGCACAGAAAGACATGAACGATGGACTCATGCCCTGACGCTCCGCACTTTCGCGACTACGTATCGTTAGACTTATGGCGCTGTTAGCCGAGGTGTGATCTTCGTTACCTCTATCACGTCAAGTATCCCAACCGTTACTGATTGTTAGCGTTAACCATACGGTGACCAATTGTTACTAAAAGTGTTGCCTCCTTTCATGTCTCAACCTTCACAGGTAGGTCACGGAGTGCTACCTTGATGGCCTCGTGATAACTTCGGCCAGCCGACGGCCGTGACATCCTGAGGCGGGGGAACGTTGTCTAGTCATCAGCCATGGATCCATGACACACCAACGGTTTCGGTCGTATTGCCGACGAAGAACGAAGCCCTCAACCTACCCAGCGTCCTTCCTCACCTGCCGTCCTGCGTCATCGAGCTCGTTCTGGTCGACGGTCACTCCACTGACGGGACGATCGAGGTGGCTCAGTCCCTGCGTCCAGACGTTCGCGTTGTAACCCAGACCCGTAAGGGCAAGGGCAACGCGCTGGCCTGCGGGTTCGCCGTCGCGACCGGTGACATCGTCGTGATGCTCGATGCAGACGGATCGGCCGACCCGGACGAGATCGATCGCTTCGTGGCGGCGCTGGTAGCCGGCGCGGACTTCGCTAAGGGGTCACGCTTCACGGTCGGTGGCGGCAGCAGCGACATTACCCGCATCCGCCGCCTCGGCAACAAGGCGCTCAATCAACTGGTCAACTCGTTGTGTGGGACGCGCTACACCGATCTCTGCTACGGATACAACGCCTTCTGGCGCGCCTGTCTCCCGGCTCTGGACCTATTACCCGGCATTCCGCATGCCGATATGATGTGGGGCGACGGATTCGAAGTAGAGACGCTGATCAACATTCGTATCGCTAAAGCCGGCTTGAGGGTCAGCGAAGTCCCCAGCTTCGAGCGCCCCCGGATCCACGGGACCAGCAATCTCAACGCGGTGAAGGATGGATTGCGCGTCCTGAACACGATCCGCCTGGAGGCACGCCGGGAGAAGTTGCTCGTCGATCTTCACTGGCCGGAGCCGGTATTGTCCGACGCAACCGCCGAGCCAGTCCGCTTTCGGACAGCCGTCAGCGTGATCCTCGTCGCTCGCGGGGACTCCCGATGGGAAGACGTCCT
>JACCXW010000119.1 GCA_013696785.1 Geodermatophilaceae bacterium
GTACCGGTGTGCAAGCCACTCGGCCGCCGCGAGCGGGTCGCTCCGGCCGGTGAGCAATTGCGCCTCGGCTCGGTTCGGCAACAACAGGTCGACCCCTTCGGTCAGGTCGAGAAACCTGTCGACCCCAAAGGCGTGCAGCGGTGCCGTGGAGGCGGGATCCACCGAGACGGTCATACCCGCCCGGCGGGCGAGCGACAGTGCGTGGCACGCCGCCGCGCTGGAGCTGTGATCGAGCAGCGGGTAGCCGGACAGGTGCAGATGGGCGCCGGGCGTGAACAGTCCGCCGTCCACGTCTTCCGGGCAGAGCCGCAGATTGGCCGCTCGGTCGGGGATCATGCTGCGCTCGCCGTCGGGATCGACCAGGACGATCACGGTGCCCGTCGTCGCGTCGTCGTCGACAGCCACGGCGACGTGCACCCCGGCGGCGGCCACGGCGGCCAGGCAACGCCGGCCGGCGTCGTCGGCACCGACCCGGCCGATCAAACTCACCGGTACGCCGAGGCCGGCGAGCCAGGTCGCGACGTTCGCCCCGGCACCGCCGGCGGCGTACCGGATCCGCGCGGGACTGTCGCTGCCAGCCGCGACCGGGGCCGACATCGTGGCCACGACATCGACCACGAGGTCGCCGAGTACGACGACTGCGGTCATGTCACTCCGCGGCGGCGAGGGCGACGGCGATCCGGGCGGCCAGCTCCGCGTTGCGCTCGATGATCCGAATGTTGGCGCGCAGGCTCGCCCCGCGGGTCACCCGGTGCAGGTTTTCCAGCAGGTACGGCGTCACCGCCTTGCCCGCGATGCCGGCTGCCTCGGCAGCGGCCAGCGCGTCGGCGAGTACCCGGTCGTGCAGGCCCGGGTCGAGCTGTTCGCTCACGGGCAGCGGGTTGGCGACCACGACTGCCCCGGGCCGAACATCCAGCCGCGCCCTGAACACCGCGGCGGCTTGTTGGGGATCCTCGATCCGCCAGTCCAGGGCGAAGCCGGAGTCGCTCAGGTAGAAGCCGGGGAAACGGTGCGTGCGATAGCCGACCACGGTGACGGACAGGCTCTCCAGCCGCTCCAAGGTGGCCTCGATGTCGAGGATCGACTTGACGCCGGCACACACCACGAGGATCGACGTACCGGCTAGGGCAGCCAGGTCGGCCGACTCGTCGTAGCCGCCGCCCCGGTGTACGCCGCCGAGCCCGCCGGTGGCGAAGACGCGGATACCCGCCTCGGCCGCCAGCAGCGCCGTACTGGAGACGGTCGTCGCGCCGCTCCCGCCGGCGGCGAACGCCACCGGGAGGTCCCGGACGCCCAGCTTCGGAATCGACTCCTCCCCGGCAATCCGCGCCAGCCCACCGTCGTCGAGTCCGATGTGCACGGTGCCGTCAAGAACGGCGATCGTCGCCGGTGTCGCACCGTGGCGGCGGACGACGTCCTCGACCTCGCGGGCTACCCGAAGGTTGTCCGGTCGGGGCAGACCGTGCGCGATCAACGTGCTTTCCAGCGCGACGACCGGGCCGCCGTCGGCCTGCGTCTGGGCCACTTCAGGGGAAACGGTCACCGGTAGCGGCACGACGGCAGGGTACCCATGGTGAGCCGCTGGCATGATGGGTGGCCGGGGAACAGGCAGGGGAGGCAAGTCGTGAGTTCGGAGACCATCGAGCGCCCGGACGTCCGGGACAGTGACACGGACAAGGGC
The DNA here is from genome assembly GCA_013696785.1 of Geodermatophilaceae bacterium. Classification (GTDB taxonomy): domain Bacteria; phylum Actinomycetota; class Actinomycetes; order Mycobacteriales; family Geodermatophilaceae; genus JACCTY01. The sequence goes on from JACCXW010000119.1 coordinate 1,682, forward strand.
GAGCAGGTCTTCCACTATGTGCGGAAGAATCGGATCGCCGAGAGCGCCGTGATGGGCACGATGGTCGAGGCGTTGTGCGGGGAGATCTTCCCCGTCACCCGTACGCCGAAGCCGGGCTCGCCCGTCTGTGAGCGGTGCAAGGAGATCTACGCGCAGCTGCGCAAGGCCTAGAGCCGCGCGGAATCAGAGCACGAGCAGCGGTACGCCGGTCCGCTCGGCCACCATCGCCTCGCGTGCCAGCCGGCGCCGTTCGCTGCGACTGGGGCGACTCGGCCACATCTGCTGGATTGTGGCGTTGAGTTCCGCGCCGAAGATCACCGCCAGCCCGATCAGGAACAGGAACAGCAGCGCCGCGATGGGGGTCGCCAGCGCTCCGTAGCTGAGTGCCCGAACGAGGACGAAGGCGATGTACTCGCGTACGACGAAACCGCCGAGCACGAAGATCGCCACGGCCAGCAAGGCGCCTGGCAGCTGCCGGTGCCACGGTGGCCGGCGCGGCAGCACTCCGCGGTAGAGGCTGGCGAGGGCGACGATGAGCAGCAGGAGTACGAACGGCCAGTAGACCGCGTTGATCAGTACCTCGGCCGTCGGCTCGAAGTCGGCCGGGAAGATGTCGCGCAGCAGCCCCGGGCCCAAGACCAGCAGCGGCAGGCTGACGATCAGCAGCAGCACGAACACGACGTAGATGCGCAATGCCAGCAGCCGGCTTCGTAGGGCGCCTCGTGCACCGCGCTGGTCGTACGCAATCGAGATCGTGTTCACGAATGTGGACATCGCCGAGGAACCGGCCCACAGCGACAGCAGGAAGCCGAGGCTGACGACCTCGAGGCGCCCCTGCCGCAGGACGTCCTGCAGGGTCGGTTGTATGAGCTGCTCGATGACCTGCGGAGTGAACGCCCCGCTGGACACGTCGAGGATGTTGCGCTCGATCGAGTCCAGCGTGTCCGGGCCGAGGAAGCTCCCGAAGTAGCCGATCGATCCGAGCACGGCCAGGATCAGGGGTGGCAATGACAACAGCTGCCAGAACGCCGCCTCCGCGGACAGCCCGAGGATCCGGTCGTTCCAGGCGGTCGCGACGGTCCGCCGCAGCGCGCGGATCGGTCCACGTCGGATCGTGGGGGTGACCGTGCGGTGGACGACAGCGCCGACTCGCTGCGTGCGCGCGAGAGCCCGGGCGCGACGCGGTGGCGGCACCACCACATCGCGCCTCGTCACGGGGTCGACGTCGGCGCTCACCAGGAACAGTGTGCACCCCGAGCCCGTACGGCAGAGCCTTCGGCGCGCTAGCGCCGTTCGAAGGCTCAGCCAGGGTGGTGACCCGCCGGCGCCAGAGCAGCAGTCCTGCGATCGCGACGGCGGTGGCTCCGGCACCGATTGCCGCTGCGGTGGGCCAGCCGGGAGCGTCGATCGGTGGCCGCCGGATGCCTGCAAAAGCCGTCGGGGTGGCGGCTGACCCGGCGGTCGGTGTCCTCGGGGTTCCCAGGCCAGCGTCCGGTTCACCGTCCGACAGTGGGCGGCTCCCACCACACAGATCGGCCCGCAGCGGGATCCCGTCAGCCGCTGGTTCGCTCGCGGTCCTGGCGAATACGAGATGCGGGCCGGGGCCGGGCAGCGAGAGCCCGCAGGTTGCGCTGTCAGCGGCCGTCTCGACCTGCTGGAGTCGCACCACCTCCCCCTTGTAGACGGCCGCGACATCGAACGTCACGACGGCCGATCCCCCGGACTCGTCTCGCTTGACCAGTAGCCCGGTGAAGACAGCGGTGGTCGTGACGCTCAGGAGCAGGATCAGCAGCATTCGACTCAGCCGAGTCATCGCAAGCCTTCCTGATCGGCAGTATCCGATCGTATGACGGACCGGCGGTGCGGGCTGGTTCCAGCGACGCGGCGGCGAATTCACCCGCCACGCACACCCGGAGACCGACGAGTTGTTCCTCGTCCTGCGCGGCTCGCTGACGATCCAGATGGACGAGGGGGACGTGACGATCGGTCCCGGGCAGCTGTACGTCGTACCGCGCGGCGTGGCCCACCGTCCAATGTCGGTCGACGGCGCTGATGTAGTCCTCATCGAGCCGAGCAGCACTGTGAATACCGGGGACACGCCCAGCCGTCTCACGGCTGACCGTCGGGTTGTCTGGCGCGGGTCAGTGACCGAGGAAAGCCTCTTCCAGCCACCAGGACGGTGCCTCGGTGATCTTCGCATCGATCAGCAGCGGCCGGTCGCGCGGTCCGTCCAGCCAGCGACGTACTCCATCGAGACCCGCGGCAGTGCGGACGGTGACGGCGTCACAGCCGAAGCCACGGCCGATCGCGGCGATGTCTGTCTCGGGGAAGCGGACCGTGTCGAGCGGGTACCCGCTGAGGCCGAAGTGGTGCACCTCGGCGCCGTACGCCTCGTCGTTGTAGACCACCACGACCATGGGCAGACCGAGACGTACGACGGTGTCCAGCTCGCAGATTGACATCAGCGCGCCACCGTCGCCTAGCGCGGCGACGGGCAGCCGATCCGGTCGCGCAAGCGCGGCGCCGATGGCGGTGGAGAGTCCGAGCCCGATCGACTGGTAGGACTGCGTGAAGCAGAACCCGTCGTCGTCCGGGACGTCGAGGAACATTGCCGGGTAGCCCATGAAGTTGCCGGAGTCCACGGCCACGATCCGCTCGGCCGGCAGCAGGTCGTCGAGGCCGATGGTCAGTGTCCGTGGATCGATCCGGTCGTCGGTGCTGTCGTCGTCGAACGGCACGTCGCGCCACCTGTGTGCCGCCGCGAGCCGCGTCGATACCCCGTCGGTCCGGTAGCCGAGTCGCCACGGTCCGCGCGGCCGCGCCAGGACTCGGGTGGCGACATCCAGGACATCACCGACGATCCCGAGCTGCACCGGCCGTTGCCGACCGATCGCGTCGGCATCGGAGTCGACCTGGACGAGCGTCGCGTCGTCGGCGATCAGCCGCCCGTGCCGCGTCGTCCACATCGTCAGCGAGCATCCCCAGCCGACCACCAGGTCCGCGGCGCCGATGAGCTCTGCGGCAAGCGGCGTAGAGAACCCGCCACTCACGTCCAGATCCCAGCGGCTGCCACGGAAGAAACCTTTCGCCACCGCCGAGGTCGCCAGCAGTGCCCCGCACGCGTCGCCGAGGTTCTCCAGCGCCTGCCGGGAGTGAGCCAGCCGCGCGCCGCGGCCGGCGATGAAAACGGGGCGCTCGGCGGCGCTGAGCAGGCCGGCCAGTTCGG
>JACCXW010000134.1 GCA_013696785.1 Geodermatophilaceae bacterium
CTCAGCAGCCGTGGCCGGCAGGACATCCACCGCCGCAGCGCGCGCAGCGGCCGGGGCGGCCAGACCTTGCGCGTCGAGGCGCTCGGACTCCGCCGCCGCCACAAGCGACGGCGCGCTCCAGCGCATCCCGAGATCGCCCTCCACCGTGCGCCGGTCCCACAGCGGCGCCACCGCGCTGCGGGCGTCCTCCGGGGTGAGCGCGGAGTACACGTCCGTCGTCGCTCCACCCACGTCGACGACCACGACACCGCGCGCACCGGCGTCGCGAGTCCGGACCATCTCACCGAGCAGGGCAACGCCAGTCAGTACGGCGTCGGGCGTCACCGCGCTGACCAGCCGGGCGAACCGCGGCCCGCGCGAGAGCCCCTTTCCACCGATGACGTGTTGCAGGAACACCCGCCGGATGGTCGCCCGCGCCGGGCCAGGATCGATGGCCCCGATATCGGGCAGCACGTTCGCCGTCGGCAGCACCACACGGCGGCGTACGGCGAGCAGTTCGGCCGCCTCGTCCCGTACCGCGCTGTTGCCGGCCAGGACGACGGGGATCCGCGGACGGCCCGCAGCAAGCGACGCGGCGTTGTGCAGGAGCACACTCCGCTCGCCGCCATCGGTCCCGCCGGTCAGCAGGATCACATCCGGGCGGGCGGCGGCGAGCTCTGCCCGGGCGGCGCGATCCAGTCGGCCGGCACTCACGTGCACCACGCGTGCACCGGCGGACAGAGCGACCCGGCGGCCGGCCTCGGCGCTGATCTCCCGCTCGTACCCGACCACGGCCAGCCGCAGTCCGCCACCGGCACTGGAGCAGGCGTACGTCGCCGCGTCGGACGGCACCCGCAGCTCCGCGCGCAGTACCGCGACGCCGTCGAGTACGTCGGTGTCCGACGTCGTCCGGTGCTCAGCCGTCCCGAGCAGTTCCCCGGTGTTCAGATCGACAGCGGCACCCTTGGTGAACGTCGACCCGACGTCCAGGCAGAGCGCAACCTCGGGCACCGCGCGAGGGTAGCGGCGTGACGCGGATCGAGGCTTCCGTTGTATAGGGACGGCGGAAGGGCACGTGCTCAGCCCGTGTCGGCCAACTCCCGCAACCGGCAGACGAGACGCACGATCTCGCCGTCGGCGAAGTCCGCGATCTGCCGGCCGAGGCCGATCTCGATCCTGGTCCGGTCGGGTGCAGAGGTTGCCCACCTCCGGTCGTACAACCACACGTCCTCCTCCACGGCGAGCCGGTCCCGGGCGATGTCAAGCGCCAGCGGTGATCGATCCACGAGGACGTTGAAGATCGGGGTCTGCGGTGGATCGGGTTGGATTCCGATCCCCGGCGCCAAGGCGAGGTCGGCGGCCAACACCCGCGCCTGTCCGAGGCGTCCGGCCATCGCCGGCATCTCGACATCCAGGCCATGCATGGCATCGACGGCGTACGGCCACATCGAGAACATCAGCCCGCCGTGCCGGGTCCGCCAGAGCCGCGCTTCGTCGATGACGTCGCCCGGCCCGGCCAGGACGCAGCCACCGATCCCGGCCAGTCCCTTGTAGAACGAGACGTAGACCGTGTCGAAGAGATCGGCGATCTCGGCGTGCGGACGGCCGTAGAACGGCTGCGCCTCCCACAGCCGCGCCCCGTCCAGATGCACGGCGGCGCCGCGCTCCCGAGCCCACCCGGTTTGAGCAACGAGATCCGGCCAGTCCGGAAGTTGCGCACCGATCATCCGCTGCGGCAGTTCCAGGACGAGGGCCGCGATCGGTTCGTCGATTGCCTCCAGGTCGGCGAGCTCGACCAGCCGGTCTTCCGCGCCGACCGGGCAGCCGCGGAGCCGATGCAGATGTTCGAAGGCGCGTTCCTCATGGCACTCGAGATGGCCCGACGGGTGGAAGGCGACCGTTCGGGCGTCGCGCCGGTCGGCGTGCACACGGACCGCGATCTGTTGGGCCATCGTGCCGGTCGGCATGAACACGGCCGCCGGCTTGCCGAGCAGCCGGGCAACCTTTTCCTCGACGGCCTGCACTGCACCGCCGGCGCCGTACATGTCTCCCTCGATCGCCGTGGCCCTCCAGCGTTCGACCGCGGCGTACGGCGTCCGATCCCGAGGGGCGAACTGGGAGAGGTTGCGCGCGCAGCTCGCTCGCAGAGTGTCGGATTCGTCCATCGCCATCCCTTCGGGTGGGTAGATGCTCGGGGTCTAGCCTCGCAAAGAACGGATGGGGGTACGCCGATGCACGAGTTGTCCATCACCGAGAGCATCGTCTCGGCGATCATGGAGCGAGTCGAGGGTCGCATCCAGACGGTGACCCTCATCGTCGGGCGGCTGTCCGGGATGGTGCCCGACTCGGTCAGCTTCTGCTTCGACATCTGCACCCAGGGCACCAGGCTCGAAGGGGCCACGTTGGACATCATCGAGATGCCCGGTCGGGTCCGCTGTCTAACATGCGGAGTGGAGTTCGAGCCGCCCGACGCGATCCTGTTGTGTAGTTGTGGGAGCGCAAACCTGGACATCGTCGGCGGCCAGGAACTGCGGATCAAGAACGTCGAGGTGGTGGTCTGACATGTGCAGTACCTGTGGCTGTTCCGGCGACGGCGGCCCGGTCGTAACCGATCTGGATCGGCCGCATCAACGCACCCATGACCATGACCTTCCGCACGACCATGACCTTCCGCACGACCACGACCACGACCACGACCA
>JACCXW010000158.1 GCA_013696785.1 Geodermatophilaceae bacterium
AGGTCGTGCGCTACAGCGCTGCCGACCTGCGGGCTGCCACGGACCTGCTCAACCGGGACGCCTTGATCGCCGGCACCGCGTGGTCGGTGGACCCGACGACGAACCAGATCGTGGTCTCCACTGACGAGACAGTCACTCGCGAGAAGCTGTCCCGGCTCACCGCGGTGACCAGCCGGCTCGGCGACAGGGTGCGGGTGGAGAGCACACCAGGTGTCCTCAGCCAGTACATCAACGGCGGCAAGGCCATCTACGGCGACGTCTATCGCTGCTCGCTCGGCTTCAACGTGCGCAACGGCAACACCTACTCGTTCCTGACCGCGGGGCACTGCACGAACCTCGCGACGACGTGGTACTCCAACTCGGCCAAGACCAAGGCCCTGGGGACGCGGACGGGCACCAGCTTCCCGACCAATGACTACGGCATCGTCCGCTACAACGCCGGTGTCGGCCACGCGGGCAATGTGAACCTGTACCCGGGCACGCAGGACATCACCTCCGCCGCCAACGCCTTCGTCAACGAGCAGGTACGCCGCAGCGGTAGCACGACGCAGGTGCGCTCCGGCAAGGTCACCGGTCTCAACGCCACGGTGAACTACGCCGAGGGCACCGTGTTCGGCATGATCAAGACGAACGTGTGCGCCGAGGGCGGTGACAGCGGTGGTCCGCTGTTCGACAACACCATCGCCTTGGGTCTGACCAGTGGCGGGAACGGGAACTGCTCCTCCGGCGGCACCACGTACTTCCAGCCGGTGACCGAGGCACTGTTCGTCTACAACGTGAGCGTGTACTGATCCGCTGAACGACAGCCGCTGCGAGGCGGGTGCGGACGCACGGCAGCAGAGGACCCCCGGCCATCCGGCCAGGGGTCCTCTGCTGTGCAGCTATCCCCCCGATGCAGTGGTCTCACTACAATCCGTCATGTCCTTGCAAGGTGTCTGCGACTTTCTGTGATCTGTGAGTACTTAATGTCACGGTTCGAGTGACAGAACGTCACCCAGCTGATAACTTTCGGTTACAGCGTGCTTGTCAGGTGACAGTACGTATCTGCTAACCGGGAGAAGTCATGACGATTGGCCGCATCGCCCACCGCCAGGGGGCAGTCGCCCTCGCCGCGGCGGCCCTGATGACCCTCGGTCTGCAGGCCGCCCCGGCGCAGGCCACGTCGGCGGACCGACGCCGCTGACCGCGACGGCGGGGGCCGAGTTGGCAACCGACCTCGGCTCGGCGGGCAGCTACCTCGACGCAGGCACCATCGTCGTCCCCGTCACCAGCGAGGCCGACGCGCAGCGAGTCCGGGCAGCTGGTGGGGTGGCCAAGATCGTTCGTTACGGAGCGGCCGACCTGCGAGACGCCATTGAGGTGCTCGACCGCGACGCCGTCGTCCCCGGAACCACATGGGGCGTGGACCCGACGACCGACCAGGTCGTGGTCACCACCGATGACACCGTCACCGGCGACCGGCTCGCCCAGCTGACCGCGGTGGTCAGCCGCCTCGGCGACAGGGTGCGGGTTGAGAGCTCACCGGGGGTGCTCAGCCGGACGATCAACGGCGGCAAGGCGACCTACAGCGGTCCCTACCGCTGCTCACTCGGCTTCAACGTCCGAAACGGCAACTCCTACTACTTCCTCACCGCCGGGCACTGCACCGCGACGGTGACGAACTGGTACTCCGACTCGGGCAACACGAAGTTCCTCGGCAGCAAGACCGGTGCCAGCCCCACCATCGGGGATGACTACGGGCTCGTGAAGTACGCCGCCGGCGTCGCGCATCCGGGCAGCGTCTACCTCTACGGCGCGGGCACCCAGGACATCCGTTCCTTCGGCAACGGCTACGTCGGCGAGCCGATCCGGCGCAGCGGCAGCACCACCGGGGTGCACTCCGGCCAGGTCACAGCCCTCAACGTCACCGTCAACTATTCCGACGGCACCGTCTACGGCCTGATCCAGACCAGCGCATGTGCGCAGTCCGGCGACAGCGGCGGTCCGTTGTTCGACAAGACCATCGCGCTGGGCCTGCTCTCCGGTTCCGCCGGCGACTGTGTCTCGGGTGGAACCACCTTCTTCCAGCCGGTCAAGGACGCGCTGACCGCCTACAACGTTCGATCTACTGACCGGCTGACGCCGTACGGACCAAGAGGTGCGCGGTGTACCAATAGCAGACACCGTGCTACCGGCCTCTTGGAGAATCGATGCGACGCCCGCTGCTCGCAGCGTCGGCCGCGCTGCTCTTCCTCATCCCGCTCCCGGGTGAGCTCGCCTCGGGCCTCCCCACCTCAGCGGAGCCCGGCGCGGGGCGGGCGGTGGCCTTCGCACCGGGGGCGGCCGGAGTAGGCGATCCGTACTTCCCGCTGGACGGAAACGGGGGGTACGACGTCCTGTCCTACGACTTGGCAGTCAGGTACAACCCCGCCAACGACGTACTCGTCGGCGCAGCCACGATCCGGGCGAACGCCACGCAGGATCTTTCCCGGTTCAATCTCGACCTGGACGGCATGTCCGTCCGCAGCATCACCGTGGGCGGGGTGCCCGCGCAGTGGTCACGTGACGGCGGCGAACTGATCATCACGCCGGCGGCAGGTATCCCGCAGGACGTCGGGTTCGCCACGGTCGTGCGCTATGACGGCGTCCCGGACACTCTCGGCAGCCCGTTGCTCGGGATCTCCGGTTTCATGCACACCGACGACGGCGCGGTGGTGGCCGGCGAGCCCGATGTGGCGGCTACCTGGTTCCCGGTCAACGACCACCCGAGCGACAAGGCTTCCTACACCTTCCGGATCACTGTGCCGGTCGGGCTGGAGGCGGTCGCCAACGGCATCCCGCGCGGGCGCACCAGCAGCGGCGGGTGGACAACGTGGACGTGGCAGGCCGTCGAGCCGATGGCCCCCTACCTTTCCACCGCCACGATTGGAGACTTTGACCTTCGTGCCTACGTGGCTGGGGGCATCCGTTACGTCGATGCGATCGACGTCGATCTGATCGGGACCCGCACCGGGAACGTCGCCAGCGAAGCGTTCGCGCGGCAGCCTGAGATCGTCGACTTCCTGTCCGGGGTGTTCGGCGGGTACCCGTTCTCGGCGGCCGGCGGCATCGTGGACGACTACGGCGCGTTCAGTTTCGCTCTGGAGAATCAGACCCGACCGATCTACTCGCGAGGCTTCTTCTCCGACGCCAGGTTCGCCGAGTCCGTCGTCGCGCATGAACTCGCACACCAGTGGTACGGCGACAGCGTCGCGGTGCAGGCTTGGCAGCACATCTGGCTCAACGAGGGCTTCGCGACGTACGCCCAGTGGCTGTGGAGTGAGGAGGAGGGCTTCGAGACGGCGGCTGAGACCTTCGCCGCCCATTACTCCACAGGTCCCAACAGTCCGTTCTGGAAGGTGATCATCGGCGACCCCGGGCCGGATGACCTCTTCGACAGCGCCGTCTACAACCGGGGCGCGATGACGCTGCACGCCCTGCGCGAGACCATCGGAGATCCCGACTTCTTCGCCCTGCTGCCGGCCTGGGCGCAGCAGCAGGAGACCGGCAACGGGACGACAGCAGAGTTCGTTGCGCTCGCCGAGCAGATCTCCGGGCAGCAACTCGACGCCTTCTTCGACGACTGGCTGTTCACCCCGGCAAAGCCACCGGCGCCATGAGGATGAAGGGATACATCGGTATGTCAAGGAGTGCCCGCTTCACGATCATGGGTGTAGTCGCGGCGACCACGTTGCTGACAGCACCCGGCGTCGCCCAGGCCGGACCGGCCTTCACCCCCGGCGCGCCCGGGGTCGGGGATCCGTACTTCCCGTTGGACGGCAACGGCGGCTACGACGTCACGTCGTACGACCTGGCAATCCGCTACGACCCCGCCTCGGACGTGCTCAGCGGCATCGCCACGATCCGAGCCCGGGCGACGCAGAACCTGTCGCGGTTCGACCTCGACCTGGACGGCCTGACGGTGCGGGCTATCGCGGTGCACGGCCGGCCGGCGCGTTTTACGAGAGCCGCTGGTGAACTCGTCGTCGTACCGGCTAACGGCCTTCCCGAGGGCAGCGACTTCACCACGATCGTCCGGTACGACGGGGTCCCGGAGATCCTGCCCGACGGGTCGGGATTCATCCATACCGACGACGGCGCGCTCGTGATCGGGGAGCCCGACGTGGCCGCGACGTGGTTCCCGGTCAATGACCACCCGATCGACAAGGCGTCGTACACGTTCCACATCACCGGCCCGGACGGGCTCGAGGCGATCGCCAACGGAGTGCCGGTCGGGCGGACGAGCCAGGGCGGCTGGGCCACCTGGACGTGGCGAGCCGCCGAGCCGATGGCCTCCTAC
>JACCXW010000163.1 GCA_013696785.1 Geodermatophilaceae bacterium
CTCCAGGGTCGCTCGGCCGAGCAGGTTGATCGCCACCGTCACGTCGGCTCCAGCCGCGATCAGCGCGTCGCTGGGAACCGGCGTGAGGACGACGGCGTCGACCAGCCGCTGCTGACCCCGCCGGAAGGCCGGGTACAGCCCCGGCACCGTCATGGCCGCCACCATCGCCTCGTGCACCGGCCCGGTCATCATCGGTGCCGGACAGCGACCCTCCAGGTCGGCGGCCAGCAATATCAGCGGCGTGCGCAGTTCGCCGAAGTCCGCACCGCCGGTCGTCTGGCGGGCCAGCTGTTCCATCACCACGGTGCCGCTGGGATCCCCGGCCGCGCCGGCACGGAAGACGGCGCGCCCAGCGTCTTCGGTGAACGCCGACCGCATCGTCTGCTCGATCTCGTCGGAGGACATCCCCAGGGCTAGCCACGCCCCGACCCAGCCGCCCATGCTGCTACCGGCGATGTAGTCCACGACGTACCCGGCCCGTTCGAGCACGCGGATCGCACCGATGTGCGCGTAGGCCTTCGCGCCCCCTGCCCCGAGTGCGAGACCCAGCTTGGTGCCGGCCAGGTGCCGGCCGAGCCGCCCGACGTTGCCGGTCGTGGTGACCGGCGCAAGCCGTTCGACCGGGAGCTGCCTAGTGCCGGCCAGTTCATGAGCTTCCTCGGCGCTCATCAGCGCGACGGACCGGTCGCAGTAGTCGAGCAGCAGGTGCAGATCCTCGTGGTCGGAACCGAGAACGACGAACACGCGCTGCTGCTGCCGGCGGGAGAACTCCAGCGCGGCCAGCACTCCGGCGGTGAGCGGCGCGTCCGGTCGTGTGAGGTCGAAGATGCTCGACGCCGCGGGACTCGATGCCGTGGCAGCCGCCAACGCCGCCTCCGCATCGGGCCAGCCTGACCGCCCGACGACGATCGCGACTGCCTCAGCCCGGCGTCCCCCGCCGGCACCGGAGGTTCTCGCGACCATCCGGTGGCTGACGATGCGGGCCAGGTTGATCAGCAGCGGAGGATGCCGTCCGGCTGCGGCCAGGAACGCGTCCCGGGACAGCTCGAGCACCTCGCTGGGCAGCCTCGCGACAAGCGTCGCCGAGCGGGGCTCTCCGGTCAGGAGCGCGGCCTCCCCGACGACGTCGCCTGGCCGCTGCCGGCCGAGGACCGCGCCACTGGCCGCGACGGCGTGCAGCAGGCCGTTCGTGACGACAAAGAGGCTGCCGCCCTCCTCACCTTCCCGGCAGAGCACCTCCCCGGCGCCCAGCTGTCGAGGCTCCATGTGCCGTTCGACGTCGGATCGGGCGGCCGGGTCGAGGCCGGCGAACAGGGAGCTGTCGATCTGATCGAACCGTGGCATGGGCTCAGTGTCCGGCCCGCATCCGCAGCCCGCGCGGTGTCGGCCGGAAGCCGGCCAGCTCCAGCGCCTCCGACAGCGGTGTTGCGGCGTACACGCTGGCGCCGTCGGCCCGCTGGACGGAGATCCGCCCCAGCCCACCGGCCCGCACCGCATCAGCCAGCGCACGGGCGGCGGGCTCGAGGTCGGCGGCGTCCTCGCTCCATGACAGCAGTGTGCGACCGCCCCGCTCGACGTAGAGGACGAGCCGGCCGTCGACCAGGACGACGAGCGCGCCGGCCTTGCGCCCAGGGCGATGCCCCGACGGAGCCAGGTCACCGGCTGGGCGGTCCGGCCACCCGAGTGCAGCACCGTAGGCGTTGGCGGGGTCGGTTGCGGCCAGTACGACGGCTCCCCGGGCCTCCCGGGTCGGCTCCGTCCGGCTGTACGTGCGGACCCGGTCCACGGCGCCGGGCGTGGCGAACTGGGCCGCACCGAGTGACTCGACGAAGTAGCCGCGTCGCGCCCGGCCGGAGTCCTCAAACGCGCTGAGCACGCGGTAGGCGGCGGCGAAACCGCCGGGAACGTCCTCGGCGGCGACGGCCCCTCGGGTCAGGATGCCGTGACGCTCCAGGAGTGACTCCGCCCGCGCGTGCAGCCGACGAGTCGGATCTCCCGATCGCGCCGGAACGAGCGACCAGCGGCCACCGACGCTCGGCGGTCCCGCTCGGGCGGGCAGGCGGATCCGACCGGCCCGGCCGTAGCGCGCTCGGGCCGGCGCCGCCCGCCGGCTGTGCGCGCCTTTGCCCGAGGACAGCAGCGCCCGGACCGGGGCGAGGGTGTCGTTCGTCAGCCGACCGGCCCAGACCAGATCCCACAGGGCGCTCACCAGGGTCGCATCGTCAACGCTTCCCACTGCCGCTGACAGGGTCCGGAAGAACAGCGCCTGAGCGCCGTCGAGCGCGGCCAGGACAGACTGCTGCAGAGGATCGGCGACGGCCTCGTCCGGGGGCGTGGGCAGCAGCATTTCGGCGAGGTCGGCCGGAGCCAGGGACAGCCAGCCGTCCTGTCCGGGCAGATCTCCGGCGCCGCACCAGATCACCTCACCGGCGCTGGTCAGTTCGTCGAGCATGGCCGGGGTGTAGCCGGGCACGCGTGAGGGCAGTACCAGCGTCTCGACGGCGGAGGCAGGCAGGACGGCGCCGGCCAACTGCTCGACCACGGCGAGCACCGCGTCGGATCCGCGCGCCGTCCCGCCAACCTGTTGCCACACCGGCAGGAAGCGCGCCAGGGATTCTGTCGGGACCGGCTCCACCTCCTCGCGCAGCCGGGCCAGCGAGCGGCGGCGCAGCCGTCGCAACACGTCCGATTCACACCACTCGAGCCCGCTGCCGCCGGGACGGAACTCCCCGCTGACCACGCGACCGGAGGACGCCAGCCGCTGCAGGGTCAGTGCGACCACGGCGACCCCGAGGCCAAGGCGGGCGGCGCATTCGTCGACGGCGAACGGACCGTGAGTGCGTGCGAACCGGCCGACGAGATCGCCGAGCGGATCGGCGACGGGCTCGGTGAACGCCTCCGGGACGCCGACCGGCAGGGCGACACCAAGCGCGTCGCGCACCCGCCCGGCGTCCTCGATGGCGATCCACCGCAGCCCCCCGGCGATGCGGACCTGCAGCAACCGGCGGTTGGCGTGTAGTTCGGCGAGCCATTCCTCGGTCGCGCCGCGCTCGACAGCCTCCGCGGTGGACAGATCGCCGAGCAGCCGGAACAGGTCCACCGTGGATTCCACGTCCTTGGCGCGGCGCTCCGGCGTCAGGCGCTGCAGTTCGGCCTCTACCTCCTGCAGTGCCTCCGGGTCCAGTAGCTCCCGCAACTCCGCCCGGCCGAGCAGTTCGGCCAGTACGGCGGTGTCCAGGGCGAGCGCCTGAGCCCGGCGCTCGGCCAGGGGGGCGTCGCCCTCGTACAGGAACGCGCCGACGTACCCGAACAGCAGCGACTGCGCGAACGGGGATGCCTGCTGGGTCTCGACGTCGACGAGCCTGACCCGGCGGGCCTGCACGTCACGCATCAGCGCGACCAGGCCGGGGACGTCGTACACGTCCTGCAGGCATTCCCGGACCGCTTCCAGCACGATCGGGAAGGAGCCGTAGTCGCTCGCGACGCCGAGCAGCTGCGCGGCCCGCTGCCGTTGCTGCCACAGCGGCGTGCGCCGCCGCGGGTCGCGTTTGGGCAGCAGCAGCGCACGCGCCGCGCATTCGCGGAAGCGGGAGGCGAACAGCGCCGAGC
>JACCXW010000182.1 GCA_013696785.1 Geodermatophilaceae bacterium
TCGACCAACGACCACGACCTCGGCTTGTTCGAGGTCGGCGCGGAGGCGGGGCCGTCGCAGGCCGGTCGCGGCGCCGTCGGGCTGTACCACCTGGCCTGGGAGGTGGACACCCTGGCGGAGTTGGAACGGATCGCCGATCGGCTCGGCCAACTCGGTGCACTGGCCGGAGCGACCGATCACGGCAGCACAAAGGCGCTGTACGCCAAGGATCCCGACGGCATCGAGTTCGAGGTGTCCTGGCTTGTTCCGGCGGACCTGCTCACCCAGGAGATCCTCGACTCGCGCAGCCGGCTGGCGCCCCTCGACATTGCGGCCGCCAAGGAGCGCTTCGGCGCCGAGACGCGTGGCGGGGTCGGGATCTGTTCGCCCGCGCCCGCATGAGCGGCGAGCTGGAGCCGATCTGGGTCGTCGAGGCGACGTATGCACCGGACGCCGCCGAGCGACGCCCGGAGTTCCGGGCCGAACACCTCGGCCGGCTTCGGGACCTCAAGGCGACCGGCGCCATCATCGAGGTCGGTGCGTACGCCGACGTGTCGGCTTCGCTCGCGCTCGTCAATGCCGAGTCCGAGGAGGAGGCGTTGGAACTCCTCCGCGCGGACGTCTACTTCCAGAACGGGGTTTGGACCGAACTGCGGGCCCGGCAGTTCGGCCGGGTCGTCTAGCTGGTCAATTTCCAGGATCGGCGTCGCCTCAACGGTTTGGCGACGTGCCCGCCCCCGTCGATGATCTCGGACTTGCGCCGCCTTACCGTCGATGATCTCGGGAGACGGCCGGTCAGGGGCGGGGGAATCCCGAGATCATCGAGCGGGAGGCGGCAATTCCCCGAGATCACAGCCCACCCAAATGACCGTGAGCTCGAGCCTCGCCTGACACGGTCAGGGCCACTCAGGCCCTGAAATCACATGTCCTGCGGCCGCTCGGCCTGACTGCTGCGACGCTGCGGGGCCTTGCCGGGCGGCTGGTGCACCGGCTCCACGTCCGGCGGGGGCGGGATCTTCCGCGTCACCGGCGCATCGACGGCAACGGTGATCTCCTCGCCGTGGTGGCTGATCACCAGCGGCTCGCCGCCGGCCAACACGTATTGCGCCTCGGACTGACCGACCTCCACCCGCAGCGAGCGGCCGCGGAAGAGTAGTCGGAATCGAAGTCGCGACAGCGCCGACGGCAGCCGCGGCGCGAAGCTGAGCCTGCCGTCGTGGTCGCGCATCCCGCCGAAGCCCGCCACCGCGCACGTCCAGGCACCGGCCAGCGAGGCGATGTGCAGCCCCTGACCACTGTTGTGGTGCAGATTGTGCAAGTCGCCGAGCGCCGCTTCGGCCCAATAGTCATAGGCCAGGTCCATCTGCCCGACCTCCGCCGCGATGACCGCCTGGGTGGCCGCCGACAGGGAGGAGTCCCGGACCGTGCGTGCCTCGTAGTAGGCAAAATTCCGGGTTTTCTCCTCGGCCGTGAAGGCGTCGCCGCGCAGGTGCATGGCGAGCACAAGGTCGGCCTGCTTGATGACCTGCTTGCGGTAGATCTCGAAGTACGGGAAGTGCAGTAGTAGCGGGTACGACGCGCGCGGTGTGCCCTCGAAATCCCATTCCGCGTGGTGGGTGAAACCTTGCGACTGCGGGTGTACGCCGAGCTCCTCGTCGTAGGGCTGCAGCATCGCTTCGGCCGCGCGCTGCCAGCGGTCGATCTCGTCGTCAGTCACTTCGAGGCGATCGGCTACCTCGGGCTGGCGTTTGGCCGCGGCAGCGCCTTCTCGCAGGTTGCGCTGGGCCATCAGGTTGGTGAAGAGGTTGTCGTCGACGACGGCGGTGTACTCGTCGGGACCGGTAACCCCGGTGATCCGGAATCGATCGTCGCCATTGAAATGGCCCAAGGACGCCCAGAGCCGGGCGGTCTCGATGAGCAGTTCGGCGCCGTATGCGGCGTCGAAGTCCTCGTCGCCGGTCGCGTTCAGATACCGGATGGTGGCATCGGCGATGTCTGCGTTGAGGTGGAAGGCAGCGGTACCGGCCGGCCAGTAGCCGGAGCACTCCTCCCCGTGGATGGTCCGCCACGGGAACACCGCCCCGGCCTGCCGCAGCAGCTGCGCGCGCTCGCGCGCCATGTCCAGGATGGAATGCCGCCACTGCAGCGCGTCGCGGACTGCCTCCGGGGCGGTGTACGTGAGCACGGGGAGTACGAACGTCTCGCTGTCCCAGAACGTATGCCCGTCGTAGCCGGGTCCGGTCAGACCCTTGGCTGGAATCGGTTGCTGCTCGGCCCGTACGCCGGCCTGCAACACATGGAACATCGCGACCCGAACCGCCTGCTGCAGCTCGGGATCGCCGTCGATCTCGACATCGGCGTTGCGCCAGTGCTCGTCGAGGAACTCCCGCTGCTCCTGCGCCAGGATGTCCCACCCGGCCAGCTTGGCCGTCGCCAGGCCACCCTCGACCTGGTCGCGCAGGGCCGACGCCGACCGGCGGCTGGACCAGCCGTAGGCGAGGAACTTCACCAGCCGCAGCTGGGTGCCCTTCGGCAACCGGGCCGCGATCGTGAGACGGGCCAGATCCCCCGCGGACTCCAGGCTGGTCTCGACCTTCTCCGGTACGTCGTACGTGTGGTCCATGCCGGCAGCCATCCGCAGCCGACTTCGGTCGGTCCGGTGCACGAGCACGGCACCGAGGTTGCCGCTGTCGGCCAGCTCGGCCTGCAGTGGTGACCGGAGCGCGGCCGCCGCGCGCGGGTCCGACGGCAGCCCGTCGGTCAGCGGTTCGTTGGCCAACAGATCGGACTGGACGGCGACGTACAGGTCGGCATCCAGCGGCTCGACCTCGTAGCAGATCGCGGCCACCGACCGACGGGTGAACGACACCAACCGCTGGGACGTCACGCGCACGCTGTGCCCGTTCGGCGAGGTCCAGTCGGTACGGCGCACGAGCAGACCGGACCGCAGATCGAGGACGCGCTCGTGCGACAGGACCGTGCCGTAGTTCAGGTCGAGCGGAGAATCGACGACGAGCAGCCGGATCAGCTTCCCGTCGGTGACGTTGACGACGGTCTGCCCCGACTCCGGGAAGCCGTACCCCGCCTCGGCATGCGGGAGCGGCCGCTCCTCGTAGAAGCCGTTGAGGTACGTGCCCGGCACCGACCGCGGCTCGCCCTCGTCCAGGGTGCCGCGCATCCCGATGTGTCCGTTCGCGAGGGCGAACACGGACTCGGTCACCGCCAGCGCCTCGCGCTTCAACGACGTCTCACGCAGCGCCCACGGCTCGATGGGGAACTCCGGCCGGTCCGTCATTGCTGACCCGACTCATCGAGCAGTTCGTCGAGGTCCTGCACGACGATGTCCGCACCGCGTTCGCGCAGAGCAGCTGCCTGACCGACTCGATCCACGCCGACCACGTAGCCGAAGTCACCGGCGCGGCCGGCTGCGACCCCCGCGAGCGCGTCCTCGAAGACCGCCGCCTCGGACGCCTCCACCCCGAGTGCCTTCGCGCCGGCCAGGAACGTGTCCGGAGCCGGCTTGCCCTTGAGGCCGTCGCGGGCGGCGACCACGCCGTCGATCCGGACGGTGATCAGGTCGGCGTACCCCGCCGCCGCGATCACCTGCTCGCCGTTCGCGCTGGCAGTTACCACAGCGGAGAGCAGCCCGGCATCCTTGGCCGCCCTGGCGTAGCGGACGGACCCCTCGTACACCTCGACGCCGTGCTCCTCGATCTGGCGCAGCAGCAACACATTCTTGCGATTGCCCACACCGGCGATCGTGTTCGCATCCGGCGCATCCTCGGGATCGCCTTCTGGCAGGTCGATCCCCCGAGACGCCAGGAAGTCCCGTACGCCGTCCCGCCGGGGCTTGCCATCGACATATTCGTTGTAGTCGGCATCTGTGAACGGCTGGAAGCTGTCGGGGTCGCGCCCGCGCAGGAAGTCCTCGAACGTCTGTCGCCACGCGGCCTTGTGCACCTTGGCGGTCTGGGTGAGCACACCGTCCAGATCGAACAAGCAGGCGCGGATGGTGTCCGGGAGGCCCAGCATGTTCGTCACGGTAGCTGCGCGGAGACCGTTTCCTGCGCCGAACCGCCGAACCGCCGACACGCGGGTGCCGCGCTCAGACGGTCAGTCGATCCGCGCCCCCTGTGACGCGTTTCCACCGACACCCGGCACTAGCCTGGCCACGGGGAAGGAGCGCGATGGCGGGACTGGTGGCCGACGCCGCAACGGGGGCGCACTTCGCGTTCCTCTTCTTCCTCGTGGGCGGCGGGTTCCTGGCCTGGCAGTGGCCTCGTGGTCTATCCCGCGGATCGCATCACGCAGGTGCGACTTGTCGTCGCAGCGGTCGTCGCGGTGTCCTGGATCGGCCTTGTCGTGCGCTGGCGCCGGGTCAGCCCAGACGTACTGAATCGAGCGGCCGCAGGCCGTCCAGGTCGAGGACGGTGAGTACGGCGCCGTTCGAGCCGTCGGTGAGGGCGACCATCCGTCCACCTACCGGGATCGCCCGGGCCAGCCATGCCTCGCCCGAGGTGCTCCACTGCGCCGACGCACCCAACGTTCCGTCCGGTCTGATGGCGACCGACCACAGCGCGCTGCCCCCGCCGGTCCCGATCTGCGTGACGGCGAGGCGTTCCTCCGGGAGGTACGTAAACGCCCGCGAGTCGCTCTCCACTTCGGCCCAGGCATCCGGCTCGACGACTGAGTCCACCATGGACGGACTCGCCAGGTCGGTCAGGTCGAACGTCGCGATCTTCGCGCCCGTGACCGTCCCGGTCTCCGTCGCCTCCTGCCCCACGCCGAGCAGAAGCCCGTCGCCGAGCGGATGCAGGTACGCCGAATACCCGGTCACCTTCAGCTCTCCCAGCACCTGCGGCGACGTGGGATCGGACAGGTCGACCGTGTACAGCGGGTCGGTCTGCTGGAACGTCACGACCGTTGCCAGGTCCCCGAACCAGCGCACAGCTCGGATCTGCTCACCCCGCCCCAGGCCGCCCACGGATCCGACGACGGTGAGCTCCGCGCCGTCCTCGGCCAGCACCGTGACGGCACTGTCGGTGCCGCCTTGCTCCGGTACGCCGTCTCGCGTGGTCGCCACCCGCAGGTACCCGCCCGCTGCGCTCAGGGCCCACCGGCCGAGCAGCCAGCCGTCCACACTGCCCGAGCCCAGGTACGCCGTCGCGGAACGATCGCTGATGTCGAACCCGTGCAGCTCGGTCGTGACCGGGATCTGTTCACCGCCGGGCAGCCAACGTTGGAAGGTGTCGACGGGCGGCGGGAACATCCAGCCACCTCGCGTGGTGGCGACGTACAGCCGGTCGGTGGAGGCATAGACCATGTCGCCGTCCGCGGCCACCGCCAGCGGTTCGGACATCGGCGCGTCCGGCGCCCGCAGGTCGAAGGTAAGCACGGTCAGCACACCGATGCCGGCCGGCTCAGCCGGGCGGCTGATCTGGTCACAATCGAGCAGGGCCCCCCGGCCCAGCTCATCGCCGTCGGAGTCGTACACGGCGCGCTGCGGCAGCCAGCTCTGCGCCGGTGCGGCTTCGACGATGGCGCGGTTCTGCAGCGCCGCCTCGTCATCGGTGAGGTCGCCCTCGGGGAAGACGAACGGAAGGTTGGGGTTGCTGGTCAGGACGACCCGGACGGCACCGTCGTGCTCACGGGCGGACAGGTAACTTCCCTCGATCGACTCTGTGCGCAGCACCGCGGGGCGGGTGGGGTCGGACAGGTCGACGACGGTCAGGATGGTGGCAGCGGCCGCCTCCGGCTCGTCCCAGTTGCTCCCGAACAGCAAGACCCGGTCATCGACGAGCAGCAGTTCCTCCGCGTGCCCGGAATCCAGCCGCAGCTGCCCGAGAATCCGCGGCGAACCGCTGGAGACCTCGACCACGGACAACCGGTCACCCCGAACGGCGACGACCCGGGTGCCGTCGGTCTTGAGCAGATCCGGCTCATCGACGCCCTCCTCCTGGACGTTGGTACCGGTGGGTGCCGATCCCGTCGCACTCTCCTCACTGGCGGGCGCGGCGACGTCGACATCGGGACCGCCCCAACGCTGCATCCCGACGCCCTGGAAGCCGTACGGGCCGACCAGATCCCGGGCCGAATCGGCAAACCAGCCGGCCAGCTCGTCGCAGTCTTCGAACAACGTCAACGAGGCGGCGGAGGCCGTGCCGTCACCTCCCCCGAGGCCGCCGGGGACCACGACGACGAGGGCGATCCCCAGCGCGGTCGCGACACCGGCCCTGACCCCGAGCCGTCGTAGAGGTGCTGGCCGCCGCGAGGGGTGGTGGGATCGAGACTCAGTCGGAACGGATGCGGTCATGGGGGCGCCTCCTAGGCATCGTGGCGATCAGACGCCCGATTTGCCCAGCCGGTTCCCTCCGTTGCGAATCACGGATCAGCCGCGGCGGAGTCGTGCCGCGGCGCAGACAGCTCCTGTCAGCTGGGCTCCGCGTCGGCACGCGACCGCAGGAACGCCGTACCGCGTGGTGAGAGCCGGTAGCCGACGTCGAGACTTTCCGTGAGCCCCAGCTCTTTGAGCTTTCGTACGTCGATCTTGAAAGGAAGCATGTCGCGTCCCAGCGATGCGGCGAGATCGGCCGCTCGGGTGGCCGGCCGCTGCTCGATCGTCGCGAGGGTGGCGGCGGTCCACGGGCCGTGCGTGCTCGCATGATCCAGTCGCTGCAACCGCTGCTCGAGCCGCGCCACGTCCTCAAGGGTGAGATCCGCGCTGTCCCGCAGCGCGATCCTCGGGTCAGGCCCGGCCAGGTGCAATCGGACCCGCCACAGCGAGCGATCCGGCCGGCAGGGAAACCTGTCGATCACCTCCGCCCGCGACGCGGCGCCGGCCCGGGCGGCGTCCTCGTCGGTGACGTCGCCCTCCTCGACCTGAGTGACCTCGTCGATCACGAGGACGCCGATCCTCGTCCGGAGCGTGGAGCCGACCGAGACCCGCGGCTTCCCGCGGCGGAAGGCAAGCGAGATCGTGCCGGCTGCAATGCCGTCGAGAACCGCGCGCTGGAAGAGCATGGGTCCTAGTTGACCGGGCCGCCGCCGAGGTTGCTCGGGTCGCCGTCGCCGGCAACCTGGCCGGTGCGCCGATTGACGGCGACGGTGACGAACCACAGCAGGACTCCGATGATCAACAGGATGCCGGCGATGACGTACTGCTCGTTGTCCCGTCCGGCGAACGGTGTGGCCAGGAAGCCGCAGCTGATGGCGCCGACAACAGGAAGGATGGTGGGCGCCCGGAAGTGGTCGTGCTCGACCGTGTCCTTGCGCAGCACGAGGGCGGCGATGTTCACCACGGTGAAGACGCAGAGCAGGAGCAACGCCGTCGTACCGGCGAGAGCGGGAACCTCACCGATGAAGGTGATCAGCCCGAAGGCCAGCAGGGTCGTGAAGAGAATGGCGATGTACGGCGTGCGACGGCGGGAGTGCACCCGGCCCAGCGGCGCGGGCAGGACGTGTTCCCGGCTCATGCCATAGACGAGCCGGCTTGCCATCAGCATGTTGATCAGCGCGGAGTTGGCGACGGCGAACATCGTGATCCAGGCGAAGATCTCGAGCGGGAAGTCAGGCGCACCGGCCTGGACGACCTGCAGCAATGGGGTGTCGCCCTCGGACAACTTGTCGGCTGGCACCAGCGCGATCGCCGAGATCGAGACGAGCACGTAGATGACGCCGGTGGCGATCAAGCCGGTGAGCAGCACCTTGGGGAAGATCTTGGTCGGCCGCTTGCACTCCTCGGCCATGTTCACCGAGTCCTCGAAACCGACCATCGCGAAGAACGCCAGCGTCGTCGCGGCGAGCACGCCGCCGATCAGGGACTTGTCCCCGGTTTCGAACTCCGTCACGCGGGAGAAGTCCCCGTCGCCGACGCCGAGTGCGTACAGACCGATGAAGATGATGATCAATAGTCCGGATAGCTCGATCACGGTCAGTACGACGTTCGCCTTGACGCTTTCACCGACTCCGCGGAAGTTCACGATGGCGACGAGGGCCATGAACGCAAGCGCGACGAGCGTGACGAGGATGCCGTCGCCCAGATCGAACTCGAAGGCGTTGGCGAAGTTCGCTGCGAAGGCGCGAGAGGCGGTGGACGCCGACGTGATGCCGGAGCTCATCACCGCGAACGCCACGATGAAGGTGATGAAGTGGATCCCGAACGCCTTGTGCGTGTAGAGCGCGGCGCCCGCGGCCTTGGGGTACTTCGTGACGAGTTCCAGGTAACTGAACGCGGTGATGAGCGCAACTACGAACGCGACCAGGAACGGCAGCCACACAACGCCTCCGACCTCGGCTGCCACATCCCCGGTCAACGCGTAGATGCCGGTGCCGAGGATGTCGCCGACGATGAAGAGCAGCAGCAGGCCAGGACCCATCACCCGCTTGAGGCTGGGACCACCGTCGGTGCTTTCGTCGACGTCGTCGCTGATCTTGTCTGCCATCACGTTCTCCCCATTGAGATGGTCACAAGTGGATGCAGACTGCCGCGTCGAGCGCACGCTGTCGAGCAGCAAGGCCCGGATGCGCGCCGACATTCACTCCCGGGCGGGGATCGATGAGCGTGCAAAACTTGCCCTGTGAGCGTCTCCGCAGACGCCCACCCACCCGCATCGTTCGATGTCGACTTGCCGCCCGAGGTCGATCTCGGCCCGGTCGGCCACCAGTTCCGTCGGCGGCGGGGTACCTGCACGCCGGCTGACACCTGTCGGAGGCCCGTGTCATCATCCGGTGATGGCGAGCTGGGCCGAGTTCGAGTCCGAGGCGCCCGAGTTGGCACAGCGGGCCAGGGGTTTCCTCGATGCACACGGTCACAAGACCGTCG
>JACCXW010000197.1 GCA_013696785.1 Geodermatophilaceae bacterium
GCGGCACACCGTTGTCGCTGACCATCGCGCGGCCGGCGGCGTCCCACGCCTGCATGCCGCCGTCAAGGTTCACCGCCTCGATCCCGATCTGCTGCAGGTACGCCGTGGCTCGGGCCGACCGTCCGCCCCCCCGACAGACCACGACGAGCGGATCGGCATCGGGCAGCTCCGGCAGCCGGCCGGACAGTTCGCTTAGCGGGATGTGGATCGCCCCCTCGATGTGTCCGGCCGCCCACTCGTCGTCCTCGCGGACGTCGAGCACGGTGGGATCGGCTGGCACCTGTTCGATGCTGATCTGCGGGATCGGGGGCTGTCCTGGAGACGTCACGCCGCGCATCCTCCCACCCTCCACTCGCGTCCGTACGTTTGAGCGCCACGGCGCTCGCCTATGCAGACGCAAGCGACGGGGTGACACGATCGGCGCATGAGCGATCGTGCGGAGCCGTACGACCTGATCGTGCTGGGTGCCGGTGCAACCGGGCTGGGAGCCGCCGCCACCGCACGCACCGCTGGCCGGTCGGTGGCACTCGTCGAGCCGTCCCGGCCCGGCGGTGACTGCACGCACTACGGCTGCGTGCCCAGCAAGACGTTGATCGAGTCCGCCCGCCGGGTCGCGGCCGCCCGTGACGGAACGCGATACGGGTTCGACGCTGACGTGCACGTCGACTTTCCCGCGGTCATGCGCCGAGTCGCCGCGGTCGTCGCCGAGATAGAGAAGGACGAGTCGCCTGCCCTGCTGCAACGCCAGGGCATCGACCTGGTGGTGGCCACCGGCCGCTTCGTTGCCGCGCACACCGTCCGGGCCGGCGAGCGGGAACTGACTGCTCAGCGCATCGTCGTCGCCGTCGGCGCAGCCCCGACGGTGCCGCCGATACCCGGTCTCGATCAGGTCGAGCACCTCACGAACGAGACGGTGTTCGCGCTCACCGAGCAGCCGCGACACCTCGTGGTCCTGGGTGGCGGGCCGATCGGCTGCGAATTGGCGCAGGCTTTCGCCCGGCTGGGATCGGAGGTCACGTTGGTCGAGGGTGGCGACCGCATCCTGCCGCGGGACGAACCTGAAGCCAGCCGGCTCGTCGCCGCCGCGCTCACCCGGGACGGCGTCACCCTCCAGCTCGGCCAGGCGGTCACCGGGGTGGAGGACGGGCCGAAGCTCACGCTGGCCGACGGATCGACCGTGACGGGCTCGACTCTGCTCGTCGCGGTGGGCCGGACTCCGCGCACGAGCGATCTCGACCTCGCCATCGCCGGCGTGGGGACGGGTGCCGGCGGGCGGATCGTCGTCGACCAGCACCTGGCCACGACGGCTGAGGGGGCGTACGCCGCCGGGGACTGCGCCTCCCCGCTGCAGTTCACGCATGTCGGCTACGACCAGGGCCGGCTCGCGGCCGGGAACGCCTTCGCCAAGCCCGGCCGTCCCGGCGTGTTCGGCGGGCGCAAGAGCTGGGATGCCAGCGCGATCCCGTGGGTCACGTTCACCGACCCCGAGGTCGCCCATGTCGGGCTGACAGAAGCGGAGGCATACCAGCAGTACGGCGAACGCGCGCGGGTCAGCTACCTCCTCGACAGCACCAGCGACCGGGCGCGTTGCGCCGGTGAGACACGCGGCTTCGTCAAGGTCGTCGCGGTCACGCCGGGGGGCTTGCTCTCGGCGCGGGCGCTGCAGAAGATCATCGGGATGACTGTCGTAGGTCCGGTCGCCGGAGAGCTGATCACGCAGGGCGTCCTGGCGATGAGTTCGGGAATGTTGGCCGGGCGGATCGCGCAGAGCGTGCACGCCTACCCGACGTGGTCGACGTCGGTGCGCATCGCCGTCGCCCAGCTGTTCGGTGAGTTCGCGGGACGCGGCTCGCGACCTGCCCGCCCGCCGTCGTGACCGGCCTGGATGTCCTCCAGGGTGGTCCCGGGAATGGCCCGCTGCTCGTCCTGCTGCATGGCATGGGGGGCAACAGCGGTGTCTGGTCGGGGCTGCTCCCGCTGCTTCCCGGACGTCGTTGGGCGGCCGTAGACCTGCCGGGTCACGGCCGGTCCCCCGCTCCGGCGTCGTACGGGTATGCCGACTGCGCCGAGGCGGTCGGGGCCGCGCTGCCACCCGACACCGAACTCGTCGTGCTCGGCCACTCTTTCGGCGGCGCCGTCGGCCTCGCGCTGGCCGCGGTGCGACCGGTCAGTGCCGTCATCACCGTGGGGATGCGAGCCGTCTGGCCGCCGGAGTTCACCGACTCGCTCTCGGCGTTGGCCGCTAAGCCCACCCGCAGCTTCGACAACCGGGACGACGCCGCCACTTTCGTACTGCGGATCAACGGGCTCACCGACTTCCTTGGTCCCGACAGCGACTTCGTCGAGCGCGGGATCCACCCCGTCGACGGCCGGTGGAAACTGACTCAGGACCCCGGCTCGTTCGCCGTCGGGGTCCCGCCGTTCGACACGTTGTTCGGCGCCGCAGTCGCGACCGGGACGTCGGTCACGGTCGCGCACGGAGAGGCAGACGTCATGGTCGGGGTCGGGGACTACGACGGGTTTGCCGCCCGGCACGGCGTGTCTGTCACGGTGCTGCCGGGTCTCGGTCACAACGCCCATGTCGAGAGCCCGACGACGGTCGCCGGGTTGCTACCGGCGTGACCCATCCTGCGGCGGTGCCGCGTACGCCGGCGTACCAGGTCTCCCCGAATGCCATCGGGCTGTGGACGCTGGAGGGGGCGATCTCCTCGGTCTTCCTGCTCGCGGCCGGGATCGTGGCGGCTGTGCTCGTACCTGCCGAGGCGCCCATCGTGGTGAGAGTTCTGGCGGCTGCCGCGCCGTACGTCGCTGCTGCGTACGCCGTCGTTGCGGTGGCGATCCGGCCCCGGCTGCGTTTTCGCGTGCACCACTGGGAGGTGACCGACGAGTCCGTGTTCACCCTCACCGGCTGGCTCACCCAGAATTGGACGATCATCCCGATCGCCCGAATTCAGACCGTCGACATCAACCGGGGCGCGATGCAACGGCTGTTTGGCCTCGCATCCGTCGCCGTCCTCACCGCGTCATCGAAGGGAACCGTCGAGATCGTGCACCTGGACGCCGCCGTTGCCGGGGCGGTGGCGCCGGACCTGGCTCGTCGGGCGGCGGCGATCCGCGACGAGGCGACGTGAGTGAACACCAGGTGCTCGCCGAGCGGCGACTGGACTGGCGGGTGCTCGTCGTCCATGCCGTCACCTTCCGGCAGGCCCGCGCGATACTTTCCAGCGCCGGCCCCATCGCCCTGGTCTTCGCGGTACAGGGCCGGCTGGGGTCCTTCGGCCTGATCGCCATCGCCGTCCTGGCCACCGTGGCGTCGCTGGCGTTCTCGGCGCTGCGCTGGTGGCGGTTCAGCTACGAGATCGACGCGCAGCGGCTGCTCGTTCGTCAGGGTTTGCTGTCCCGTTCCGAGCGGGCGGTGCCGCTCGACCGCGTCCGCGGCGTCGACGTGGAGGCTCCGGCGCTGCACCGGCTGTTCCGGATCGCAGTCCTCCGCGTGGATGCGGCAGCGGGCACCGGCGGCAAGGACGAAGCCGTTCTCGATGCGGTGTCCGCGGCCGACACCGGGCGGCTGCGTGAGGTTCTGCTGACCCAACGGGCGGTGGGCCCGGTAGCTGCCCCGGTCGCAGCAGCGGTGCCTGGGTCGGCCGACATGGCTGTGGCCGAGCGGGTGTTCGCGCGGCTGGACCCGCGGTGGCTCCTGTACGCGCCGCTGGTCGGCAGCTACCTCGCCGTACCGCTGGCGATCGGCGGCACGCTGCTCCGCGACGTACAGAGCCTGCCCATCCCGGCCGGTCTCCGAGACCTGCTGGACGTCCCCGATGAGGCCGGTGTGGGTCGCATCGCACTGACAGTGCTCGCCGCGCTGGCCGTCGTCGCGGTCGGCGCACTCGTTGCCGGCGCGGTCTCGAACTGGGGATTCGTGCTCGCCGCCCGTGGCAGCAACCTGGTCGCCGAGCGCGGCCTGCTCACGAAGCGGACCGTGTCGCTGGAGATCGACCGGATCCGCGGCTATGTCCTGTCGCAGGGCATCGGCATCCGCCTGGTCCGGGCAGCCCGGCTCACCGCTTTGGTGACCGGGCTCGGTGACCAGAACCGCCGCGGTCAGCTCCTTCCGCTGGGTCCGCTACACGTCGCGGAGGAGGTGGCCGCCTCGGCCGTACGACGCTTCGACACACCGCTGCTGCCGCATCCGGCCGCGGCCCTGCGACGGCGGTTGGTCCGGTCGGTCGGGCCACCGGCGCTCGTCTCCGTCGCGCTGCTGCTCCTGGGACTGCCGCTCGCGGCATCGATCCTCGCCGTGCTGGCCGTCCTGGGCGTCGGCTTGGGAATCGACCGGTACCGCGCGCTCGGCCATGTCGCCGACACAGCCGCGCTCGCCGTACGCTCGGGCGCCCTGCTGCGACGTCGGGTCGTCCTGGAGCAGCGGGCGCTCGTCGGCTGGCGCATACAGCAGAGCTGGTTCCAGCGCCGTGCCGGTCTGCTGACGCTCGTCGCTTGTGTGGGTGCCGGCGAAGGCGGCTACGAGGTCCTGGACTGCAGCACCGGCCAGGGGCTCGACCTGGTGGCTGCCGTCAGTCCGGGTTGGGCGAACGCGCTCAGTTCACGGCCGCAGTTCTCTCGCGGCAACCAGCTCTCGAAGTAGTCCGCCGGCGGCCCCAACGCGGGCGCGACGCATCGTCGTCGTACCCCTCCAGCGCCCCTACCGACGCCAAGGACGGGGTCAGCCGGAGAGCAGCGACTCGAGCAGGCAGCGCGCCGCCTGAGGATGGGAGGCCACCAGCAAACCGGCCGGAGCCAGCACGTAGTCGTCGTCCACGACGATCCGGGCCCGGTCAAGGACCGCCCGGGCGCCACCACGGTCTCCGCGCAGCACGTCGACGACACCGGCGCGACCGGACGGATCGAGATGTCGAAACACGCCGCCGGACAGCACCACGACGTCTGCTCCCTCGGCACTCACACTGCCCTCGTCGTACGCGCTCTCGGCCCGAACGTGCCGGCGCAGCGCGATGATCGCGGCCAGGCCGCCGAGCCGAGCGTCGATGGCT
>JACCXW010000210.1 GCA_013696785.1 Geodermatophilaceae bacterium
ACGTGGTGTCGGTCTTGGCAGACAGGTACGGTGACCGGTCAGCGGCCGGGGAGCAGGTCCCGGCCCTTGAGAGGAGATTCTTTTGCGTCGATCCCGTGGGATGTCCATCGCTGCTGCGCTGTTGGTCGGCGGACTGACGCTGGCGGGGTGTGCAGAGGATGCTGCGCCGCCCAGTGGCAGCGGTAGCAGCAGCGAGTCGACCGACGAGGCTCCCGCCCCCAAGGTGGGGTTGGCTTTCGACGCGATCGGTGAGGGTGACAAGTCCTTCAACGACGCGGCGGTCGCGGGCCTCGAACAGGCCATCGACGAGTTCGGTGTCGAGTCGCAGAAGGTGACCCCGAACGCGGACGGCTCGGACCGCGCCGAGCTGCTGAGCCAGCTCGCGGAGCAGGGCTTCAACCCGGTCTTCGCGGTCGGCTTCGCCTACGACGAGGTGATCGCCGAGGTCGCGGCGGACTTCCCGGACACGACATTTGCCCAGATCGACGGTTCGAACACCGCGGGCGATGGTTCGTCCAAGGGTCCCAATCACACCGGCCTGCTCTTCGCCGAGGAGCAGGGCTCGTTCCTGGCCGGGGCCGCAGCGGCACTCAAGAGCGAGACCGGCCACGTCGGCTTCGTCGGTGGCGTCCAGATCGGCTTGATCGAGAAGTTCGAAGCAGGTTTCACCGCCGGTGCGACCGAGGTCAACCCGGACATCATCGTGGACGTCCAGTACCTCTCCCCGGCAGGTGACTTCTCCGGTTTCAACGATCCGGCGAAGGGGCAGATCGTCGCCCAGGGCATGTATGACGGCGGCGCGGACATCGTCTACGCCGCAGCGGGGGGATCCGGAACGGGCGTCTTCCAGGCGGCCGCAGCGTCCCAGGCGCTGGCCATCGGCGTCGACTCCGACCAGTACAACACGGTGGGCGATCCCGCGCTGCAGGCGGTGATCATGACGTCGATGCTCAAGCGCGTCGACGTGGCCGTGTTCGAGTTCATCTCCTCCTTCATCGATGGATCGGTCGAGGGCGGCACGGACATCGTCTACGACCTGTCCGTCGACGGTGTCGGGCTGGCCACTTCGGGGGGCCAGATCGACGACATCCAGGACGCAATCGACACCTACAAGCAGGGCATCATTCGCGGAGAGATCGAGGTGCCGACCACGCCGTAGACAGTAAGAGCGAACGGCGGGTTCCGATGGCTGCGCTCATCTGGACCCGCCGTCATCGTGTGGTGCTTTCCGTGGGCGTTCAGCGAGGACCGCCCACGACCAGGACGGAGCCGGTGTCATGACCGAAAGCCCGCCCGCGGTGGAACTCCGCGGGATCACCAAGCGCTTCCCCGGCGTCGTTGCCAACTCCGACATCAACCTGGTGGTACGCCGCGGTGAGGTGCACGCGATCGTCGGCGAGAACGGCGCGGGCAAGTCGACGCTGATGAAGACCCTTTACGGGATGCATCGTCCGGACGAGGGAAGCATCTCGGTCAACGGTAACGAGGTGCACTTCAAGAGCCCGGCGGAGGCCATCGCGACCGGGATCGGCATGGTGCACCAGCACTTCATGCTGGCTGACAACCTCACCGTCCTGGAGAACATCGTGCTCGGCAGCGAGCCACGGTCCGGCCTGACCCTCGACTTCGCCGGTGCCCGGCGCAAGCTCGCCGAGATCTCCACCTCATACGGCCTCGACCTCGAACCCGACGAGCTCGTCGAGCGACTGGGCGTCGGTGACCGCCAGCGGGTGGAGATCGCCAAAGTGCTCTACCGCGGCGCGACGATCCTCATCTTGGACGAGCCGACCGCGGTGCTGGTCCCGCAGGAGGTCGACGAGCTGTTCGGCAACCTGGCCGAGCTGAAGAGCGACGGCCTCACCGTCATCTTCATCTCGCACAAGCTTGACGAGGTGCGCCGGGTCGCCGACAGCATCACCGTCATCCGGCGCGGGACCACGGTCGGGACGGCCGATCCCAAGACGGTGACCGCCAAGCAATTGGCCGAAATGATGGTAGGCAGCGAACTGCCCACGCCGGAGACCCGCGACACTACGGTGACTGACGACGTGGTCCTCGGCGTGGATGACGTCACCGTGCTGTCGCCGACCGGGCGCCCGCTGGTTGATTCGGTCAGTCTGCGGGTCCGGCGCGGAGAGGTCGTCGGCATCGCGGGGGTCGAAGGAAACGGGCAGGCCGAACTGGTCGAGGCGATCATGGGCCTGCACGAACTGTCCGCCGGGCAGCTGACGTTCGGCGCCGAGGACATGACGCACTGGTCCACGCGGCGTCGCCGCGAGGCCGGGGTCGGTTTCATCCCTGAGGATCGGCACCGGCAGGGGATGCTGCTGGACGCGCCGCTGTGGGAGAACCGCATTCTCGGCCACCAGACCGAGGCGCCCATGGTCAAGGGCATCTTCATCGATCGCAAGGGATCGCGGCGGGACTGCGCCCGGATCATGAGTGAGTACGACGTGCGCGCGCCTGGCTGCGACACCCTCGCCGTCGCGCTGTCCGGGGGGAACCAGCAGAAGCTGATCGTCGGCCGCGAGATGAGCGGCGCCCCGAAGCTGCTCATCGCCTCGCACCCGACCAGGGGGGTCGACGTCGGCGCCCAGGCCGCGATCTGGGAGCTGCTCAAGGACGCCCGCAGCGCTGGGCTCGCGATCATCCTGATCTCCGCCGATCTCGACGAGCTGATCGGCCTGTCCGACACGTTGTACGTCATGCTGCGCGGGCGGCTGGTCGCGCGACTGGATCCCAGCGACGTCACCCCCGAGCAACTGGGCACCCACATGACTGGTGCCGCCGCGTGAAGGTGGCTCGGCGCCTCGGCCTGGCCCTGTTCGCACCGGTCCTGGCCCTTGTCGTCGCGATGGTGATCTCCGCGCTGGTGATCCTGGCGATCGGGGAGAATCCCACCGTCGCCCTGCGCGAGCTGTTCAATTTCGGTGACTCCTCAGCCAGCCAGGTACAGGCCGTCGCGGTCATCGTCAACCGGGCCATCCCGCTGTTCCTCGCCGGCCTCGCAGTGTCCATCGGCTTCCGGATGGGCCTGTTCAACATCGGGGTCGAGGGTCAGTACCGGTTGGCCACCGTCATGGCCGCCTGGGTGGGTTCCGCAGTGGTCCTGCCTGCACCGCTACACCTGCTGCTGATCGTCCTGGTAGCGATGAGCGTCGGCGCGATCTGGGCCGGCATCGCCGGCGTCCTGAAGGTCACCCGCGGGGTCAGCGAGGTGATCTCCACGATCATGCTGAACTTCATCGCGCTGGGGCTCGCGTCGTACCTGCTCACTGGGCCGTTCCAGGGCACGGTGGAGGGCTCCCTGGTCACCGCCACCAAGGACATCCCGGAGTCGGGCCGGTTCCCCAGCCTGAACGGCCTGCTCGGCGGGCTCGGGCTCGCCCAACCCCGCTCCGACCTGTACGGGTTCCTGATCCCGGCGATCGTCGTCGGTGTGGTGATCGCGATCGTGCTGAAGCGGACCCGCTTCGGCTTCGACCTGCGCGCCAGCGGCCTCAACCCGACCGCGGCGACTGCGAGCGGTGTCAACGCCAAGACAATGGTCGTCAAGGCGATGCTGATCTCCGGCGGGCTCGCCGGGCTGATCGGGCTGCCGGACCTGCTCGGGGACACCCACCACTACGGCACGGAGTTCACCAGCGGCCTGGGCTTCCTCGGGATCGCCGTCGCCCTGCTCGGACGCAACAACCCGCTGGGCATCGCGTTCGGTGCACTCTTGTTCGCGTTCCTTGACCGCGCCGCACTGTCGCTGCAGTTCGCCGGCATCCCCTCGCAGGTCGTGGTCATCATCCAGGGGACCATCGTGCTGGCCGTGGTGATCGCGAACGAGATCGCTCGGCGGATAGCGATCCGACAGGCGGAGCGCACCGGAGCCAACCTGCCGACCGCTCGGCCCGCGGCCGGCGAACAGCAGGCGACGGTGGCGACATGAGCACAGACATGACGAAGGTCGACCAGCCCTCGCAAGGCGCGCCGAAACCCCGCCGAAGCAACGGCGTGCGCGTGGCCCTGCTGCTCGCGGGCATCTTTGTGCTGCTGTCGGTCGTCCGGATGGCCTCGTCGCAGCCCGCACTGACGTCGTCCAGCACCTTCTCTGCGATGTTGATCCTGGCGGTCCCCATCGGACTGGCCGGGCTCGGTGGCCTCTTCGCCGAACGCGCCGGCGTGGTGAACATCGGGCTCGAGGGCATGATGATCCTTGGGACATGGGGAGCCGGCTGGGCCGGCTACCAGTGGGGCGCTCTTGCCGCGGTCGTCGCGGGAATGGTCTTCGGCGCGCTGGGTGGGTTGCTGCACGCTGTTGCGACAGTGACGTTCGGCGTGGATCACATTGTCAGTGGCGTGGCTATAAACATCCTGGCCGAAGGCATCGTCCGCTTTCTGTCCGAAGTCGCCTACAGCGACAACCCGGCGGGCGGCGGTCCTGCCCAGTCCCCCCCACTCAAGGGCGATGTGCCGACCCTGAGCCTTCCGTTGTTGTCCTCGGGCCCGGACCTGCTCGGTGACCTGGAACGGCATCGCTGGTTCCTCGTCTCCGACGCGGCGGGCCTGCTGCGCGGACTGACCGTGTCGATCAACATCTACGTCATCTTCGCCGTGTTGCTGATCCCGTTCTCGTGGTGGCTGCTGTGGCGGACGGCGTTCGGCCTGCGGTTGCGGTCCTGCGGGGAGAACCCGTGGGCAGCCGACAGTCTCGGCGTGCCGGTTTACAGGATGAAGTACATCGCGGTGCTGATCTCCGGCGCGTTGGCCGGCCTCGGCGGTGTCTTCCTGGTCTTCGTGGCGAACATCTATCGCGAGGGGCAGACCGGCGGTCGCGGGTTCATCGGCCTGGCCGCGATGATCTTCGGGAACTGGCGGCCCGGCGGGCTGGCCGCGGGTGCAGGATTGTTCGGCTTCGCCGACGCCCTGCAGCTGCGCAGCCAGGCTGCGGTCGTCGCGCTGCTGCTGCTGGTGGCCATCGTGCTGGCCGGGGTGGCGGCCTGGCAGCTGCGCGGTGGCCGGACGATCCTGGCCGGGGTGGCGGCGGTCTTTGCCGTCGGAACATTCATGCTGTGGCTCGTGGTGGACGAGCTGCCGAGTGCCTTCGTGTTCTTCACCCCGCACCTGACGACGTTACTCGTCCTCTCGCTGGCCTCCCAGCGACTACGAATGCCCGCCGCCGACGGGCTTCGATATCGGCGTGGAGAGGACAAGTGACCGCGGCGGCGGTCGACTGGCCGGCGTTGCGTACGGCGGCCCAGGAAGCGATGACCCACGCATACGCGCCGTACTCGCAGTTTCCGGTCGGGGTCGCAGCGCTGGTGGACGACGGCCGTGTCGTCACCGGGTGCAACGTGGAGAATGCGTCCTACGGTCTCGGCCTGTGCGCGGAATGCGGGCTGGTGTCGACGTTGCACGCATCTGGCGGTGGCCGCCTCGTCGCAGTGTCCTGTGTGGACGGTCGGGGTGAGCTGCTGATGCCATGCGGTCGCTGCCGCCAGTTGCTGTGGGAACATGGTGGCGCGGCGTTGCTCGTGGAGACCCCGGAGGGACCGCGCCCGATGACCGAGATCCTGCCCGACGCATTCGACGCCGCGGACCTTCGCTCATGAGTGAGTTCGACGCCGTCGACGTGATCCGGACGAAGCGAGACGGGGCCCGGCTCAGCGACGAGCAGATCGACGGGGTCATCGATGCGTACACCCGCCGGTTGATTCCCGACGAGCAGATGTCGGCGCTGCTCATGGCGATCTTCCTGCGCGGCATGCATCCCGGCGAGCTGACCCGATGGACGGCCGCGATGATCGACTCCGGCGTCCGCATGGACCTGTCCACTGTGGACCGCCGGACCGTCGACAAGCACTCGACCGGCGGTGTGGGCGACAAGATCACGCTCCCGTTGGCGCCGCTCGTCGCAGCATGTGGAGCGGCAGTGCCGCAGTTGTCCGGCCGCGGTCTCGGCCACACCGGCGGGACGCTGGACAAGCTGGAGTCGATCCCGGGATGGCGGGCAACGGTGTCGAACGCCGACTACCTGGCCCAGCTGCGTGATGTCGGGGCCGTCGTCTGTGCCGCGGGTGACGACCTGGCGCCAGCGGACAAGTTGCTCTACGCCCTACGCGATGTCACCGGCACCGTCGAGTCGATCCCACTCATCGCCAGCTCGATAATGAGCAAGAAGATCGCGGAAGGGGCCGAGGCCATCGTGCTCGATGTGAAGGTGGGCTCCGGTGCCTTCATGAAGGATGTCGAGACCGCCCGCGTGCTGGCCGAGACCATGGTCGGGCTCGGCGCCGCGCACGGCGTCCGGACCATCGCGCTCCTCACCGCGATGGATGTGCCGCTCGGTCGTACGGCAGGCAACGCGCTGGAGGTCACCGAGGCGGTCGAGGTGCTGGCCGGTGGCGGGCCGCCGGACGTCGTCGAACTCACCATCACCCTCGCCAGGGAGATGCTGGAAGCAGTAGGTCTGTCCACAGTGGACCCGGCCGACGCGTTGCGGGACGGTCGCGCGATGGACACGTGGCGGGCGATGATCGCGGCGCAGGGCGGTGATCCGGACGCAGCCCTGCCCACCGCACCGGAACGGCACGTCGTCACGGCCGAGGCGTCCGGCGTACTCACCGGTCTGGACGCCTATGCAGTCGGTGTCGCGGCCTGGCGGCTCGGCGCGGGGCGGGCCCGCAAGGAGGACCCGGTGTCCGCGGTAGCGGGCGTCGTCGTACTGGCCGAACCGGGGGAGCGCGTCGAAGCCGGGTCGCCGCTGCTGGAACTTCACACCGACGATCCGGCGCGGATACCGCGGGCCCTGGCGGCCTTGCACGGCGCGGTGGAATTGGACGGTACCGCCGACAGGCTGCCGCTGCTCATTGACCGGATCGGAGCCTGACATGCCCCAACTCATCGACGCACCCACGCGAATCCCGGTCCCGGGAGGCAAGCAGATCGACGAGTACGTCGGTCGCGCGAATACGGGCACCGACGCGCTGTCGGTGGCCCACATGATCGCACCTGGCGGCTGGGATGAGCCCGCCCAGACCCCGCAGTTCGACGAGATCACTCTGGTGCTGCGCGGAGTGGTGCGGGTCGAGCACGATGACGGGTTCCTGGATGTCGGTGCCGGGCAGGCCGTCATCACCAAGGCGGGGGAGACCGTCCGCTACACCACGCCCACCCAGGACGGCGCGGAGTACGTCGCGATCTGCGTTCCCGCCTTTGCCCCCGAGCTGAGCGGCCGCGCCGACACCTGAGCATCGCCTCCACCGAACGGTGGACCCGGTTCTGGCCTGGCGGTGGTGGCGGTACTCCGACGTACGCGAGGATCCTCGTCGGCATGACGAGATCTGACAGCGCGGTTCGCGTGCGCGGCCTGACGAAGCGGTACGGCGACCATCACGCGGTGGGAGGGGTCGATCTCGACATCGCAGCGGGCGAGATCTTCTCGCTGCTCGGCCCGAACGGCGCCGGCAAGACGACGTGCGTGGAGATCCTGGAGGGCTACCGGCACCGGGACGGCGGCGAGGTCGAGGTCCTCGGCATCGATCCGGCCAAGGCCGATGCGCATTGGAAGGCCCGGATCGGGATCGTGCTGCAGTCCACAAAGGACTTCTCCGAACTGACTCCGACGGAGGCGCTGTCCACCTGCGCCGCCTACTACCCGAATCCGCGGCCGGTCGAGGAAGTACTGGATCTCGTCGGACTCACGGCAAAGCGCAAGACCCGTGCGGACCAGCTGTCCGGCGGACAGCGCCGGCGCCTCGATGTCGCCCTCGGCATCCTGGGAAATCCGGAGTTGCTCTTCCTGGACGAGCCGACGACAGGCTTCGACCCCGAGGCGCGCCGGCAGTTCTGGGGTCTGATCGAGAGTCTCAGCGACCTCGGCACCACGATCCTGCTGACGACGCACTACCTGGACGAGGCCGAGCGGCTGGCCGACCGGGTCGGCGTGATCGCCGACGGTCGCATCGTCGCGGTGGACACCCCCGCGATGCTCGGGGGCAGAGGCACGGCAGCGGCAACGGTGTCCTGGCGTGGCCCGAACGGTCCCGAGCACATCAGCACCGACGCCCCCACCAAGGTCGTCCGTGACCTCGCGGATTCCTTCGGTGGCGCCGAGATCCCCGAACTGGTGGTGTCCCGTCCCACCCTAGAAGACGTCTACCTGCAGATGATCGGAGCGGCCAAGTGACGACGACGGCAACGCGTCAAGCCGCCCCGCTGCCGTCGCTGGCATCGGTGTCCAGGGCCAGAGTCCGGGCCGAACT
Organism: Geodermatophilaceae bacterium; assembly: GCA_013696785.1. Lineage (GTDB taxonomy): Bacteria > Actinomycetota > Actinomycetes > Mycobacteriales > Geodermatophilaceae > JACCTY01. The sequence goes on from JACCXW010000210.1 coordinate 8,253, forward strand.
GCTCAGCTTCTTCCGGGAGAAGGACGCGGTCGTCTTCGTCCTGCTGTTCCCGGTCATCCTGCT
>JACCXW010000216.1 GCA_013696785.1 Geodermatophilaceae bacterium
CTGGACCAGACGAGCACCGACCTGCAGGCACTACTCGGCCGCGAGCCGGCCACGCTGCAGGGCGGGCCTGCTCGAACTCTTCGATGTCTGAGCAGCCCAAACCTGCTGCTCGCAAAGACACTTGGCAAAGGTCAGGGTGGGTGTCGGAAAGAGCTTCCGCGCCTCGTCCGTAACCCGACGACTAGAGGACTGACGGCCTAGAGGATGACGCACTCGACGCCGTCCTGGTTGCTGCGGCAATCAGGGGCGCGAAAAGCGGGCCGATGCTGTCAGGCTTGGCAAATCGACGCCGCGGGCCGGCCGTCGTACGACCGATCGTCATCGAGGAGTCACGTTGATCATTCCCGAGCCGCTGCCGCCTGCCGGGGACGGGCCGTCGGCTCTGAGGTGTGCTGGGGCGAGACGAACCACATGAGGAGTCTGGAAGACGGTAGGCAGTATCCGATCGGGGTCGAGCGGATGACGACCCAGTCCGAGATCCAGGCGACCATGGACGAGCTCGCGGCAGGAGCCCGGACCGAGGTCATCAGCGTCCTCGCCGGACCTGCGCCGTCGGCGGAGATCCTGGCAGCCAGCCGTCAGCGTGACCTGACGTTCGCGCAGCGGCTGGTCACCACGCGCATCCTCTACCCGTTGGACTACGCCGGGCTGCCCCACGTCGCCAGCTACGCGCGGGCACTTGCCGTCGCGGGCGCCGAGGTCCGATTCGCCGACCGACTGCCGCATCGGCTGCTGGTCTTCGACCGACGGGTGGCCGTCGTGCCCGGACCGCGGACCGCCACCGGAACTGGGGCCGTCGTCGTCCGCCAGCGGGTCCTCGCGCGCAGCCTTGCCCACATGGCTGTGGCGATGTTTCGTACCGGCCGACCGCTCCACGAGGAACACGCCGGGATCAGCGAACCGCTCGGACCGACCGCCATGGACCGGAGAATGCTGGAATTGATGGGCTCCGGATTGGCCGACGGGGCCATCGCCCGCCGGCTCGGTGTCACCGATCGAACGTTTCGCCGCTACGTCGGCTCGCTGCTTGCCCGGCTCGGCGCAAGCAGCCGCTTCGACGCCGGTGTCAAGGCCGTCGAACGGGGCTGGGTGTAGCCGGTCCTGTTGACAGCACCAGGACTAGCGTCCGTGCTCGGGCGGCGTGCCGGCAGTGAACGACCGCCTAGCGCCCCTTAGCGGTCGGGGACGCGGATCTCGCCGGCGATGATGTCCGCGCGGTACGCCTCGATCTGCGGCCGGAGTTGATCGATGAAGCCTCCGCTGTAGGAGATGTCGATACCCCCTTCGGCCAGGCCGAACTCGCGGGGGCCGGGGGTGAATTCGCCGCGCGCGAAATCGCCGACCACCGCGGAGAAGCCGACTTCTAGATGCTTAACCATCGAGGTGAGGATGTGTGGACGCCACCTCTGCGCGCCGAGGGTGCCCTCCAGGTCGCGCGTCGTCTCGTACTGGTCCGAGTCCACACCGATCGCCCAGAGATGGCCGTTCGCACCGCCGGAGAGGTCCGCGGCCGCCTCGAATGTTCCGAGGCCGGCGGCGCCGGCGGCGTGGAACACGACATCGGCACCGTCGCCGTAAAGTGTCCTGGCGGCGCGTTCGCCGGCCTCGACATCGATGAAGCCATCCAAGTCCGGCGGACATGACACGTACGCCGAGAGGATGTGGATGCCGGGTCGAGCGGCCCGCGCCCCGGCCTCGTACCCGGCCTGAAAGCGCCGGATGACCTCGGTGTCGACTCCGCCGAGGAAGCCGATCGTCCCAGTCCTGCTGGTGAGCGCGGCAGCCACTCCCACCAGGAACGAGCCTTCATGTTCTGCCCACGTCAGATAGGCGACGTTGGGTTGATCCCCGACATAGTTGGCGACCGCGTAGCGGGTGTCGGGGAAGTCTGGGGCGACGTCGTCGACTCGGGACTCGATGGTGCTCTCCAGGATGAGTTGCTGCCCGCTCTCCGAGAGCATCCGCAGCGCGTCGGCTACGTCGATCTGGTCGGTGCCTTGCTTCGTGCCGACAAGGTCGAAATCGGTCACCGCGCGGTCGAAGGCACCCTCGACCAAGTGGTCGAGCTCCGTCCCCGCGCCGTGGTAGACCAACGCCACCCGGACCGGCCCGGCGTCACCGGCGCGCAGCAGCCCGAACGTCGTCGCGACCCCCAGCAACACGATCACTGCGACCAGGGCCAGCAGCCGCGCGCGTGCCCGGGCCTCGAGGCGATGCTGCTCTCGCGCCCGTACCGCGTTCTCCTGCTGCTCCTGGAGCCTGCGCCTGAGGCCGCAATCGAGGAACTCCCGCTCCCGGCGCGTCGGCTGCAGCACCCCCTCCCGACCCCACGCAGCAAACTCATCGAGCCGTCTGCCCGTCGGAAGGTAATCGCGGTGGCGGCCGGAGGCCTCCCATTCCTCGACGGCCACGAGCAGCGTCTCGTGGCGCTGCAGCGCGGCTCGGTGGCGGGCGATCCAGCCAGCGAACCGCTCCCATTCCGACAGGAGCGACTCATGGGCCAGCTCGACCGTGCCCTCACCAGTCCGCGCGTCGCGATCGAAGGAGAGCAGCCGGTGCCGACCGAACCGGCCGAGCAGCTCCGACAGATCCACGGGATCCATGTCGAGGTCGTCCAGCTCCCGAAGCGGAACCCGCCGTCGCGAGTCACGTGTCCCGTGTCCCAGCCGGACGAGCCGCAGGAAGAGTTGCATCGCCGCGTGCTTCTGGTCGCCCACGAGGTCGGCGTACAGCCCTTCTGCTCGACGGGAGAGCGCGCCGCGAACCCCTCCGACCTCCCGGTAGTCAGCCAGCGTGAGCACCCCGCCCTGCCGGCGCTCGAACAACTCGGTCAGTGCGTACTGGAGCAGCGGCAAGGGGCCGGGCTGATCAGCGGCGTCGGCGACGAGCTCGGTCACCAGGCTCGGTTCGAGGCCGACTCCGACGGATGCGGCCGGCCCGATAACTGACGTCTCGAGTTCGGCCGCCGTCATCGGGAGGACGTTGATCACCGCCGGCGTGAACACCTCCGCGAACGCCGGGTACAGCAGCGGGCGGTCATAGACGTCCGCCCTGAGGGTGAGGATGACGGTGACGCCCCGCTCGGCGTCGGTCACGGCCTCGATGATCGCGTCGAGGAACCGCCGCCGCAGCCCGCCGTCAGCGAGTGCGAACAATTCCTCGAACTGGTCGACGATGAGCAAGAGGTGCTTTCCGCCCTCGACGGTCATCAGTTGTTCGGGCTCCGCGGACGTGCCTGCAGGCACCACCGTGGTGATCGTCCAGTCACTCGATCCTGGAACGGCATCGCTGCGTAGCGCCGGGACGACGCCCGCGGCGACCACGCTGGACTTGCCCGAGCCGGACGGACCGACCAGCGCCACCAGCCGGATGCCGGACCGCAGCCGGTCGAGCAGCTGCGCAGTCAGCGCGTCGCGGCCGAAAAAGTCGCCCGCGTCGGCCTCGGCGAACGGCCGCAGACCCTTGTAGGGATTGCGTGCCACGACGGGAGCCGGCGATGCCGGCCCGAGCGACGGGTCGTGCAGCAGGATCCGCTCCTGAAGACGTTGCAGCCGCGGTGAGGGGTCCAGACCCAACTCCTCGGCCAGGAGTTCGCGGTAGCGCTGGAACTGGCGCAACGCCTCCGGGTGACGCCCGGATCGGTAAAGCGCGAGCATGAGCAGCTCACGGGACCGTTCCCGGAACGGATCCGCCCGGACGGTCGCCTGCACCAGTGCCAGGACGCGTTGCAGCTGGCCGGTGGACAATTCGGCCGTGGCCAGCCGCTCGGTGGCGTCGAGGTTGAGGGCCGTCAACCGATCGATGTGGGGGCGGGCGAACGCCTCGTCGGCGAAGTCCGACAGTGCCGGACCGCGCCAGAGGTCCAGCGCCGCCCGCAGCGCCACGGTCGCCCCCGGCACGTCGCCGCGGCCGAGGGCGACGCTGCCGTCGGTCACCAGTCGCTCGAACCGGCTCGCGTCGATGGTGCGCGGGTCGACGTCGAGTTGGTACGCCGAGTGATGCGTGCGGATCACGTCGCGCCCGGCCAAGGGGCCAAGGCTCCGCCGCAGCGCGGAGACGTAGATCTGGACCGAGTGCGCCGCTGTGCGCGGAGCGCGCTCGGGCCAGAGCAGGTCGACCAACCGATCGGTGGCCACCCGTTCTCCTACGTGCAGCAGCAGGATCGCCAGCAGCGCCCGCTGCTTCGGTGGTCCGAGGGCCGCAACGCTGGACCCATCGATCACCTCGAGTGGCCCGAGCACGCTGTAGCGCAGCATGAGCAGCTCCTGGCTGCCGGCCGGGACGCCGACGCTAGCCGAGTTGCATCTTGCCGGTCAGATGGTCGTCGACGCTAGTGGCCGTGCAGGAGTCGGCCGGGAGGTAGGACCCGACCAGCTGGCCCGACCCGGACAGCGTTTCGTACGCGCCCGTCCCGGCCGCCACTCGCCACACACCGGAGTTGAACCGGGCGCAGGGGTGCACCCCGGCGAAGATCCGCAACGTGAACGTGCCCGACCCGTCGGCGCAGGTGAACGTCTTGTGGACGTCGAAGGTGATGATGCCGCCCAGCGGCCTGACGACAGACACGTCGGATGTGGCGCCCGAGCGACAGACGCCCCCACCGACCGCGACAAAGGACCCGACGCCCGTCTCGAAGTCGACGGTTGCGTTGATCACGACCTGCGTGGCCGGCGCCGCCGTGGCGGTCCCAGACCCCAGAAACGCCGTCGCCGCAACAACCAGGGCGACGGTGAGTACAGACCTGCGCATGATGCTCTCCTTCCGATGTGGACATGCCGGGCCGAAGGCTGCATGCCGCAGCTCTACGTCCGCTCTACGGGCAGTCGCCTCCGTTGTCTCCGCCCCACGCGCTCATGGCAGGCCATGACCTGGCGGGTAATCGACGGAACGCACGCAGTCGGTCACTCTTGAGACACGGGAAAACGTGACTCCGAGAGAGCAGTGCGGCCATGCGGGCGACAGCGTCGAGCGAGGAACGGCAGCGGTCCTCCCGGCTGCTTCGCGTCGTGCTTCCCCTTGACGGGTCTGCCTCATTCTTGCTGCCG
>JACCXW010000240.1 GCA_013696785.1 Geodermatophilaceae bacterium
GCACAGGCCCTGCGCCGGCAGGCCTACGAGGGGCGGATCGTCGTCCTGGGCGCCGAGTCCGAGCTGCCCTATGACAAGCCGCCGCTGTCCAAGCAGTTCCTCGGCGGCCAGTGGTCCGCCGACCGGATGGGCCTGTTGTCCGCCGAGGCGGCCGAGCAGGCCCGGATCGAGCTGCGGCTCGGCACCAGCGCCGTCCACCTCGATGTAGCCCAGAAACAGGTGGTCCTCGCCGACGGGAAGCTGGTCGACTACGACATCGCCGTCCTGGCCACCGGGTCGCATGCCCGCCCGTCACCGTGGGCGGCGGAGTCGGGCCTGCACGTGCTCCGCACGATCGGGGACAGTCGCGCGCTGGCCGCGGACCTGGCCCGCGACGGTCCGGTCGTCGTGGTCGGGGGCGGCTTCATCGGTGCCGAGGTCGCCGCCACCGCGCGTTTCCTCGGGCGCGAGGTCACCCTCGTCGATCCGCTCGACGTGCCGGTCGGGCGGGTGCTCGGGGACGAGATCGGGGCGCTGTTCATCGACCTGCACCACCGCAACGGGGTAGCCACCCGCTTCGGGACGGGTGTCGAGGCCGTCGACGGGCGCGCCGGCGACCTGACCGTGCACCTCACCGACGGTCAGCGGCTGCCCGCCGCCACGGTGCTGGTCGGCATCGGCGCGCTGCCCAACGACTGCTGGCTGGCCTCCTCCGGACTGCAGCTCGCTGATGGTGTCGTCTGCGACGAGTACTGCCGGGCCGTCGGCGTACCCGACGTCTTCGCCGCCGGTGACGTCGCGAGGTGGGTGCACCCGCGGTACGGGCAGACCTGTCGGGTGGAGCACTGGACCAACGCGGTGGAACAGGCCTCGTGCGTGGCACACAACATCTGCCACCCCGAAGACCGTCGCGCGTACCAGCCGGTCGAGTACGTGTGGAGCGACCAGTACGACTGGCGGATCCAGATCCTCGGCCGTCCCCACCGGGCGGCCGGACACCGGCTGATCGGAGACCTCGGGCGGCGTTCCGGCGGGGAGCCCGGCGGGCCACGAGCCGCGGCGCTGTACACAGACAGCTCGGGGCAGCTGACCGGGGCGGCGACCGTCAACTGGCCCAAGGCCTCGATCACCTGCCGAAAACTGCTCGCTACCGGCGCCGACTTCGACGAAGCGCTCGGGCGGGTGGAGCGACTCGCCGGTACGACGGCCCCACCGGTCGCCGGTCGTCGCGCATGACCGAGTTCAGCTCGCTGCGGCGCGAGGTCGCAGACGCCTGCCGGGTGCTGGCCGGCCGCGGCCTGTCCGACGGGATCCTGGGCCACGTCAGCCTGCGCATCGACGACCGACGGCTGCTGGTCCGCTGCCGCGGACCCGAGGAGCGCGGACTCGCGGCGACCACCGCCGCGGACATTCGGCTCGTCGACCTCGACGGCGACGCCGCCGGACCGGGTGAGCTCAGTACCGGCTGGACGGTGCCCAACGAGCTCCCGCTGCACACCGAGGTGCTGCGCAGCCGCCCGGAGGTGGCATCGGTCGTGCATGCGCATCCGCCGTCGGTCGTCGCCGCCGATCTGGCCGGTATCGCGATCCGCCCCATCGTCGGCGCATTCGACATCCCGGGCACCCGGCTTGCCCAAGGCAGCGTACCGGTCTATCCCCGCGGTGTCCTGATCCGCAACCGCCGGCTGGCCGCGGAGATGCTGCTGGCCTTGGGAGATCGCCCGGTCGTCATCCTGCGCGGGCACGGTCTGACCAGCACCGGGCCGGGCGTCGCCGCGGCCGTTCTGCGGGCGATCTCCGTCGACGTGATCGCCACGCTGTCCCTGCGCATCGTCGCCGCGGGCGGGATCCTGGCCGATCTTCCCGCCGAGGACCTCGCCGAACTGCCCGATCTCGGTGATGCGTTCACCACGTCGACCGCATGGCGGCACGAGCTGGCCCGACTCGACCGTAACCTCAGCTCATGAGTGCCTCCGATGCCTTCCCGACCACTCCGGAGTACGGCGCCGTGCCGCAGTACCCGATCGAGTCGGTGGACAACGCGCTGCGGGTGCTCGTGCTGCTCGGGGAGCAGCAACAGCTGCGGCTCACCGACGTCAGCCAGTACCTCGGGGTCGCCTCCTCCACGGCGCACCGGGTACTGGCGATGCTTTGCTACCGCGGTCTGGTCCGGCAGAACTCCGCCACCCGGACCTACGAGCCGGGACCGTCGCTGGATCAGCTCGCCTTCGGCCTGCTGCGCCGGTTGGACGTGCGGTCCCGTGCCCGGCCGATCTTGGAGAAGCTCAACGCCGATCTGCAGGAAAC
>JACCXW010000244.1 GCA_013696785.1 Geodermatophilaceae bacterium
GTCGCCACCATCGGCGCCATCACCCAGACGTCGGCCGACGTCGCCTTCGCGGCCCGGGCGACGGCGTCGAGTTGATCGGCCAGCACCGCCGGCCGCGAGCGGGCGACCCGCAGGCCGCGCACGCCCAGGGCGGGGTTCTCCTCGGGCTCCAGGCCGAGGAACGGCAGCGGCTTGTCGGCGCCCGCGTCCAGCGTGCGCAGCACGACTTTGCGCCCGTCCATGGCCTGGAAGAGTTCGGCGTACGCGCGCTCCTGTTCCGCCGGCGACGGCGCCGTTCCGCGGCCGAGGAACAGGAACTCCGTTCGGAACAGCCCGACGCCGTCGATGCCGTCCAGCGAGACACCGTCGAGGTCGGCCGCCGAGCCGACATTGAGCAGCAGCTTGACCGGGTGACCGTCGGCAGTACGTCCGGGTCCGCCGAGCGACGCCGCTGCGCGCCGGTCGGCCTCAGCCCGGGTCCGTACATCGGCAGCCTCAGCCGCCGTGACCGGATGCACCTCGCCGGTGTCGCCGTCGACGCTCACCACGGTGCCGTCCTCGACGTCCAGGATCCCGGCGCAAGCCACCACGGCGGGCAGGCCCAACGCCTTGGCCAGGATCGCGGTGTGTCCGGTCGGGCCGCCGCGCCGTGTCACGAGTCCCAGCACGATCGCCGGATCGAGCGTCGCCGTATCCGCAGGGGCGAGGTCGTCGGCGATCAGGACGAACGGCTCACCCGGATCCGGTACGCCGGCCATCGGCAGTCCGAGCAGGTGGGCGACGGCGCGGTCGCGGATGTCGTCGAGATCCGCCGCGCGCTCGGCGAAGTAACCACCCATCTCCTCGAACGCGGCCCGCTGCTCGTTCATGGCGTCGGTGACGGCCCAGGCGGCCGGACGGCCCTGCCCGATCCGTTCGGTGACGGCGTCGGCTAACACGGGGTCCGCGGCGATCAACGCCTCGGCCCGCAGGACCTCCGCCGCGGTGGCCGGAGCCGCGGTGGCCCGGCGGTTCAGTTCGTCGGCGACGGCGGCAAGTGCCCGCGCCGCGCGGTCGATCTCGCCCGTCGAATCCTCGACTGTGGGGATGTCTTCGGGCAGCGCGGGTGCGGCGGCCATCCGGTACACCGGCCCGGCCGTCACGCCGGGACTGACGCCGAGCCCGCGCAACGGCTCAGGCATCGGCGGTCTCCGAGTCCAGATCGCGCAGGAGCAGCGACACCAACTCCTCCAGCGCGCCCTCCGCGCCCTCTCCGTCGGCCTCCAGCAGCACCGTGTCGCCGCCCTTGGCCCCGAGGGCAAGCACGGACAGGATGCTGCGGGCGTCCACGGTCTTGGTCCCGCCGACCTTGCTGATCCGCACCGGTAGGCCGCACGCGGTTGCGGCCTGCACGAACATCGCGGCCGGCCGGGCATGCAGGCCGATCCGGGAACCGATGACGACCTCTCGCTGGGACATGGTTGTCTCCTTCCGGCGCCGCGGCGTCAGGGTTCGATGGTGACCTTGATTGCCTCGCCGCGAGCGACGATGTCGATCGCGTCGTGCACGCGCTCCAGCGGCAGCCGGTGCGTGATGAGATCGGCGACCGGCACCTGCCCGGAGGCGATCATGGCGAGTGCCTGCTTGTTGTGCGCGGGGCTCGACCCGTTCGCGCCGACCAGTGTCAGTTCGCGGTAGTGCACGATGTTGGAGTCCAGCGTGATCGTCGGCCGGTCCTTGGGCAGCCCGCCGAACAGGCTGATCCGGCCGCGGCGGCCGGCCATGAGCAGGGCCTGCTCCTGAGCCGCTCCCGAGGCAGCGGCAGTGATGACCACGTCCGCGCCCCGCCCGTCGGTCAGGTCGAGCACGGCCTGGACAGGGTCGGTGTCCGCCGAGCAGATGGCGGCGTCCGGGTGGACCGTCTCGGCACTGAGCGCCAGCCGCGCGCTGTTCAACTCCACGAGGAAGACCCTGGCGCCGTTGGCGCGCGCCAACCGGACGTGCAGGCAGCCGATCGGTCCGGCCCCCACGACGACGACGACGTCGCCGTCCCCCACACGGGCGAGCTCCTGTCCGTTGATCACGCACGCCAGCGGCTCGGCAACCGAGGCCTCGGCGTAACTCACCCCTTCCGGGATGCGGTTCAGGCCATCGACACGCAGGACTGCGTTCGGGACCACGAGGTACTCCGCGAACCCGCCGTCGTAGTGGTAGCCGATGGAGGTCTGGTTCGGGCAGATCGCCATCGTGCCGCGGGTGCAGTAGTAGCACTGTCCACACGGGACAGCGGCGATGACCTGGACCTGATCCCCCGCCGACCACGCGTCGACATCGGCCCCGACCGCGACGATCTCACCGGCCACCTCGTGGCCCATCACCCGCGGCGGGTCGATGTGCTGGTGGCCATGGTTGAAGATCTTCACGTCCGTCCCGCAGGTGGAGCAGTTGCTCACCCGCAGCATGACCTCGTCGCTGCCCGGCTTGGGCTCGGCCATGTCCTCCAACCGCAGGTCACCCGGCGCGTAGAACCGCGCGACCCTCATGCGCTCACCGCGGCGAGCAGGTTGAGCACGTCATCGACGCTGTTCGGGTTGCGCAGCTGCTCGGCCTGATCGGGCTCCATCAGGATCTCGGCCAGGCTGGAGAGCACGGCGATGTGCTCGTTGCCGCTGGAGGCGATCGCGACGCACAGCGTCACCGGGCTGCCGTCCCAGTCGATCGGTTCGGGGAACTGCAGCACGCCCAGCGCGGTCCGGTGCACCAGCGACCGGCTCGCGTCGGTGCCGTGCGGGATCGCCACGCCCTCGCCGATGTACGTCGACACCGACCGCTCCCGCTCGAGCATCGCATCCGTATACGCCGGGTCGACGGCGCCGAGCTCCACCAGCAGCGCCCCCGACTGCCGCACGGCGTCCCACTTGTCCGCCGCCTGGCAGCCGAGCCGGATTCCCTCGCGGGCGAGGATCTCGACGTCAGCCATCGAGCCGGCCGCCGTCCCGGATCGCAGCTTCCACCCGGTCGAAGGCGGGATCGCCCATGAACGACTTGAACGTGACCACGACCGACCCGGGTGAGATGCCACGAGCCCGGTCGGCCAGGTCGGCGTGGCAGAGCACGACCTGCGTGCCGGCCGGGATGCTGTTCACCGGGGTGTGCTCGACCGTCACGTCGTACGGCGCGAGCCGCTTGCGCAACTGGCTGGCCAGCATGACGCTGCTGCCCATTCCGGCGTCGCAGGCGACGACGAGCTTGCGGACGTCGGTACCGACGATGCTGGGTGCGGTGCGGGTAGCGACCGCCGGTCGCCGCGGGGGCTGGCCGGCTCTGCCGGTCGTTCTGCCGGTGCGGCTCCGGAGCGCGGCGACGGTACTCGCTGCGCCGGCGTTCCCGCGTCCTCCGGGCGCTCCAGCGGCGCGTCCTTCTCCCCGCGGCCGAAGCCGAGCAGCGCCGAGGCGACGGCGAAGGAGACACCCGTGGCAACGACGATCGCGGCCAGCACGCTGAAGTAGCCACCGCGCGGCGTCACGGCCAGGTAGGCGAAGATGCTGCCTGGTGAGGGGGTCGAGACGAGCCCGGCGTTCAGGATGGAGGCTGTACCTACGCCGGACGCGCCGCCCGCGATCGCGGCCAGGATGAGCCGTGGCTTCATGAGCACGTACGGGAAGTAGATCTCGTGGATGCCGCCGAGGAAGTGGATGATCATGGCGCCGGGCACGGTCGGCCGCAGCGCCTTGGGACCGAAGAGCAGGTAGGCGATCAGGATCCCGAAGCCCGGTCCGGGATTGGTCTCGATCATGAACAGGATCGACTTGCCGGCCTCGGCGGACTCGGCGATGCCCAGCGGGGTCAGGACGCCCTGGTTTATCGCGTTGTTGAGGAAAAGCACCTTGGCCGGTTCGACGAGGTCGAGACCAGGGGCAGCAGGTTGGCGTCGACGAGCGATTCGACGCCGTCCCCGGCGGCACTGGTCAGGTTCTCCACGACCGGGCCGATGGCCAACTTGCCGACGATGGCCATGGCGCCACCGAGGATCCCGGCGGCGAAGTTGTCGACCAGCATCTCGAAGCCGGCCTTGACCTTCCCGGCGATGGCGCCGTCGACCAACTTCAGCAGGAGGGCGGCCAGCGGTCCGATGATCATGGCTCCGAGGAACATCGGCACCGCGGAGCCGACGATCACGCCCATGGTGGCGATGGCGCCGACCACCGCACCGCGCTGGCCGTGCACCATCCGGCCACCCGTGTAGCCGATCAGCAGGGGCAGCAGATAGGTGATCATGGGCCCGACGAGCTGGGCGAGGTCCTCGTTGGGGATCCAGCCGGTCGGGATGAACAGGGCGGTGATCAGCCCCCAGGCGATGAAGGCGGCGATGTTGGGCATGATCATGCCGGCCAGATAGCCGCCGACGCGCTGCACTCGCGCCTTGAACCCGGTGCCTTGCAGATGCTTCGGATCGGCCACTGAGGTTGTTGTTGGCGTGCTCACGAGAGAGTCTCCGTCTCTGATGGGATGAGCGGGGTTCGGTGCGCTTCGTGCAAGACGCGTTCGGGATCCGGGTCGCGGTGGATCCGGACCTGGCTGCGGTCGATGTCGTCGGGGCCTGGCATCCGGCTGCCCGGCAGGCTGACCGCGGCAGCGCCCCAGGCCAGCGCCTCGACGAGGGCGTCACGTCCTGCTGCATCGGCGGCGAGGAAGCCGGCGAGCATGGCGTCGCCGGCCCCGACGGAGTTGCGTCGCTGCGCCACCGGTGCCTCGCCGTACAGGCAGCCCTCGGCGCTGACGAGCAGCGCACCGTCGGCTCCCAGACTGGCCAACACCATCCCCGCGCCGGTCCGACGCATGGTGGCGGCGGCGGTAATGGCCGCGCCGAGGGTGTCGATGCGGTAGCCGGCGAAGTCCGCGAGTTCATCACGGTTCGGCTTGACGAGAGCCGGCACCGCCGGGATCGCGGCGCGCAGGGCCGGACCGGAGGTGTCGAGAGCCACCGGTACGCCGGTGCGCGAGAGCAGGTGGCACAACCGGGCGTAGAAGTCGTCGGGCACGCCGGGCGGCAGGCTGCCGCAGGCGACCACCCAGTCCGCACCACCGGCGACCGACAGAACGGCCTCGATGATCCCGTCGAGATCATCGGCGCTGAGCCGGCCGCCGGGTTCGTTGATCTTGGTGACCGTGCCGTCTGGTTCGACCAGACTGACGTTCGACCGAGTGGCACCGTCGACCTGGACCGGGCTGACGTCGATGCCGTCCTGCTGCAGCAGCGCGGTCAGCTGGGCGCCGTCGGGACCGCTTCGGGGTAGTACGGCGCACGCCTTGACCTGGTGCTCGGCCAGCGCCCGGGCCACGTTCACCCCTTTGCCACCGGGATCGAGCCGGGTGGCGCTGGCCCGGATGACCGCCCCGCGGTCGAACGAGGCGATCTCGATGCTGCGATCCAGGCTGGGGTTCAGCGTCAGCGTCACAATCATGCGTCTGTCCCCGCGGCGGCAAGTGCGTCGGCGCATCTCCGCCGGTGATCATGGACTTTCGGACGACCAAAGCTGGGCGTTTCCGGGCAATTCGGACCACGCATCTTCATGATCGCCGTGAGACGGGGGGTGAGGAGTGGAGTCATGCCCGCACCACCCTCGGCCCGGTGGCGGCGATCTCCGCGGCGGTCTCGGCGTCCACGCCGGTGTCGGTGACGAACGTGTCGATCGACGCGAGGTCGGCGAACCGGGCCAGGTGGTCCACACCGACCTTGGTGTGATCTGCCAGCAACACCGTCCGGCGGGCCGCTGCCACCATGGCCCGCTTCACCGCTGCCTCGCCATGGTCCGGCGTGGTCAGCCCGCGTTGGACGGACACGCCGTTGGTGGCGAGGAAACAGACGTCGACGAAGCTGTCCGCGAGCGCGCCCAATGCCCAGGAGTCCACCGAGGCCAGCGTCCGACCACGGAGCCGGCCGCCGATGACCAGCACGGTGATGTTGGGGCGGGCGACCAGCGACATCGCGATCGGCAAGGCGTTGGTGAGCACGGTGAGCTGCCGGTCTACCGGAAGGGCCTCGGCGAGCCGAGCTGTGGTCGATCCCGCGTCCAGCAGGATCGAGCCCTCGTTCGGGACCTCGGCCAGCGCAGCCTTCGCGATCCTCTCCTTTTCCGCGGTCATGACCTCGTCGCGAGCAGCCAGCGCCGGCTCGAACCCGAGCCGCTCCACCGGGATGGCTCCGCCGTGAACGCGCCGCAGCAGTCCCTGCCGTTCCAGGCCGGTCAGGTCGCGCCGAATCGTCTCCGCGGTCACCCGCAGCTCCAGGGCCAACTCCGCACCATCTACGCGCCCGGCGAGGCGGGCACGGTCGACGATGAACTGCTGGCGCTCCTCGGCATACATGTCGTTTCACCGCCGTTCCATTTTTGTTTTGTTGGTTTTACATTTGCTTTCGTGGGTTGTCAAGACCTTCCGACCGGTGAACCCGGCGGCTCAGGCCACGTCCCCAGCGCTTCGGGGCGGCGTCCAGCGCGGCACGAGCAGCGCCGCCATCACCAGCGGGATCCCCATCACGGCCACCAGCGACGACACCGACAGCCAGTTCGATCCGGCGGCATAGGCGACGAACGTGCCGATCGCGACCAGTTCGGTGAGCAGCCCGTTGACACTCGTCACCGTCGCCCGTGCCGGGCCTTCGATGGTGTCTTGCAGGCGGGCCTCGTTGACCACGATCACGTTGTTGTGGATACCGCTCGCGACGGCCAGACCGACGAAGCCGACCAGGCCGCCGGACGCCGAACCGCCGGCGAAGAGCGCCGCAGCCAGGACGAGCAGTGCGGCCATGGTGCTGTTGCGCATCGCCACCGTGCGCCCGGCCAGCGCCGTACCGACGGCTTCGCCGACGGCCGTGATGCCGACGAGTACCGCTATGAAAGTGGTTGCGGTGCCCTTCTCGGCGGCGACCAGTGCGAAGTACTCGTCGTGGGTGTTGAGCCCATAGATGAAGGCGGTGATGAGCACCGCATTGCGGACCGCGTGCTCCCTGGTGACCTCGGTGAGCCCCGCTTTGAGCATCCGCAGATATCGAGTGGCGATGGACCCGGCTGCCGGGGCGTCGCCGGTATCGATCTCGTCGGCCTCGGCAACCTTGGGCGCGGCGGGAAGACTGGCGGCGATGAGCGCCTGTCCCAATGTCACAGCGACCGAGGACCAGGCCACGAGCGGGTATCCGCCGAGGGCGAACAACGGAGCGGCGAGGAACGTGGCGGCGAGGATGGCCAGGCTCGACGCCGAACCGGCGAATCCCATCAGGCCGGCATAGGACGGGGTGGCGTCGATCGCGGCCAGCTCGTCGTACACAAAGGCTTCGAGGGTGCCGGAGATCAGTGCGCTACCGGCGCCCCAGAGCATGAATCCGAGGGCGAAGCCGGCGTAGTCGGGGACCAGGATCCAGCTGGCGAAGCCGGCCGCGTGCAGCATCGGCCCGATGGTCAGGAGCAGCCGCCGGGACACGACGTCCGCCCACGCGCCGGACGGCACCTCGAGCACGAGAGCGGTCACCGACCAGATCGCGAACAGCGAAGAGATCTCGCCCAGCGAGAGCCCGGCGTCGGCGAACAGCAGGGCGTACATCGCATAGAACGGGATGAAGTCGCCGAGCCCGGAGAAGCCGATGATGCGGACGGCGAGCGGCTTCGGCACGCCCCTCACCGCCGCACCACCCCGGCGAACCTGTCAGCCGAGGGTCAAGGCTGGGCGGCGGTGTATCGCACGGCGCCACTGTGGTGGCCACGCGGCGCCGCGTCAACAGATGTCGGTGTGTGTCAGCCCACGGACGGGCCGAGACCCAGTGACTGCGGAGTGCTGGAGTCCGGAGAAGGCTGGCGCAGGCCCTCGTCCAGCGAGCCGAACTCGGTCATCAGTGCGGCGCTGCCGCCCCAAGCGGTCTGCTCCTCGGCGATCAGCGTGTTCGTCGTGAGCAGGAGCCCGGCCACCGACGCACCGTTCTCCAATGCGGCTCTGGCGACGCGCAGGGGATCGAGGATGCCCATCTCGATCATGTTCCCGTAGCGACCCTCCAGGGCGTCGAATCCCCCGTCGACATCCATCTGCTGCATCTGGGCGACAACCTCCTGGCCGGAGTAGCCGGCGTTGGCGGCGATCAGGTAGGCGGGCTCGGTGAGGGCGCGGCGGACGATCTCCACGCCGATCGCATAGTCGTCCTTGACCTGCAGATCGTCCAGGGCCGACTCGGCATGCAACAGAGCGGCCCCCCCGCCGGCGACGATCCCCTCGGCCATCGCGGCCCGGGTGGCCGACAGCGCATCCTCGACCCGGTGCTGCAGCTCCTTCAGCTCGGCGTTGGTAGGCGCGCCAACCTTGATCACGGCGACCTTGCCGGTCAGCGATCCGATCCGCTCGGTGAGTACGTCCTCGTCGACCCCGAACGTCGCCCGTTCCAACTCCGCACGCAGCTGGGCGACCCGGAACTCGACCCCGTTGGCCGCACCCTGGCCGCCGACGATGGCGGTGTTGTCCGCGGTGACCCTGACCTGGGAAGCCCGACCGAGCTGATCAAGCGTCATCGTCTCCAGGGTGAAACCGGAGTGCTTGCTGAGTACGGCGCCGCCACAGATCGAGGCGATGTCCTCCAGCTTGTGCAGCCGCCGGTCACCGAAGCCCGGTGCCTTGACCGCGACGCACTGGAAGATCCCGTTGATGTGGTTGTGCACGATCATGCTCAGAGCCGAGCCCTCGATCGTCTCCGCGAGGATGACCAGCGGGCGGGGCTCACGCATGATCTTGTCGAGCAGCGGCATCAACTGCTGGACCTTCGTGATCTTCTCGCTGCACAGCAGGATGTACGGGTCGTCGACGACTGCTTCCAGGCTTGCCGGGTTGGTCACAAGGTACGGCGAGAGGTACCCGTTGTTGAACTCGAAACCCTCGATGAAGTCGACGCTCATGCCACGGATCGGCGTCTCCTCCACCGTGACGATGCCGCCGTCGCCGACTGTGTGCAGCGCCTGGGCGATGACTGCGCCTACGGCGTCGTCGTCGTTGGCCGAGATCGCGGCGACCCGCGCGTAGTCCTCCAGGCTCTCGACCGGGTGCGCCACGCTGCGCAGATGCTCGACGAGCTTGCCGACAGCCAGGTCTACCCCGCGCTTGACCAGCACCGGGTTGCCGCCGGAGGCGATCGCCTTCATCCCCTCACGGATGATCGCCTCGGCGATCACGGTCGCGGTGGTCGTGCCGTCACCGACGATGTCGTTCGTCTTGATCGCGGCTTCCTTGACCAACTGGGCGCCCATGTTCTCGAACTGGTCGCGCAGGTGGATCTCACGGGCGATGGTCACGCCGTCGTTGGTGATCACCGGTGATCCGGTGATCTTTTCCAGGATGACGTTGCGGCCCTTGGGCCCGAGCGTCGACTTGACCGCCTCGGCAAGCTGCTCCACGCCGGCGAGCAGCAAAGCGCGCGCCTCGGCACCGAAACGTAATTCCTTGGCCATTGATGCTCCTGATCCGTCGTTCAGTCGGGAAGGGGCGCTGCATTCCGTCAGCTACGGTACGAGGATCGCGCGACCCCGCACCTTGCCTGCGTCAAGGTCATTGATGGCATCGACCGCGGCGTCCAGCGGATAGGTCTTGGTATGCAACGTAACCTTGCCCGCCTGGGCCAAGACCATGAGCTCGGCCAGGTCGTTGTACGTGCCGACGATGTTGCCGATGATGTTGCGCTCGGTTGAGATGATGTCGAGCGTGGGGATCGTGAGGGTTCCGCCGTACCCGATGACGTAGTACGACCCGCCCGGCGCCGTCATGGCGAAACCGTCCTGCTCGGCACCCTGCTCGGCGACGAAGTCTAGGACCACCGTGGCACCCACGCCATCGGTGAGACCCATGACTGTCTCGACCTGACTTCCGTCGGCCTCCACCGTCTGGTTCGCCCCCAGCTGCTCGGCCAGCTTGAGCGCATCGGGATTGCGGTCGACCACGATGATCCTGGTCGCCGTGAGGGCGGCCAGACACTGGATGCCGATGTGCCCCAGACCGCCGGCGCCGATGACGACGCAGGTGGTGCCGGGATAGAGCAGCGGGATCGCCTTGCGTACGGCGTGATAGGCGGTGATGCCGGCATCGGCCAGCGCCGCCACATCCTCGGGCCTGGTCTCCGGGGCGAGCTTGACGCACGCTCGTGCCGACGTGAGCAGGTATTCGGCCATCCCGCCGTCGGTACTGAGGCCCGGGAAACTGCTGTCGACACAGTGCATGTCATTGCCGGCCCGGCAGGGCAGGCAGAGTCCGCACGTCGGGGTGGGATGCAGGATCACCGTGTCCCCGACCGCCACGTTGGTCACCGCGGCGCCGACCTCGTGCACCCAGCCGGCATTCTCGTGACCGATCGTGTACGGCAGTGCCACGCCCATCGCCTCGGCCCACTGGCCTTCGACGATGTGCAGGTCGGTCCTGCAGACCCCGGCACCACCGATCTTCACGATGACATCCAGTGGTCCCTGGATTGTGGGTTCCGGTACGTCCTCGACCACCGGTAGCTGGTGGTACTCGTGCAACCGAACTGCCTTCATCGCTTGTCTCCCTGTGCGCCGACGGGACGGTATCTCTCCTGCAGCAAGCTCCGGCAGATACCTGAGTTCGCCTCCACGCTCACCCGGGTGACCCGGGCCTTGCGCAGATGCAACGGCAGGTCCTCCGCACGGATCGCCGTACCGCTGCTGGGGTCGATCAGCAGCGGATCGCCATCACCGGCGGGCAGTCCGAGTTCGACTCGCCGGCTCCGCAACCGGTCGAGATCCCCGCTCGCGGGTACCTCGCCGAGGGTCAGGCCGACCAGCTCCTCACCGGAGCGCCCGGCCGCGATAAGCGGACGGCAGACCCGGTCCGTGCCGGCCCAGACCGCCTTTCGCACGAAGGTGGCGCGCAGGCTCTCCAGCTCGTCGACCGCCTCCCCGTCGAAGGATTGGACGAAGCCTGCCCGCGCGGCGACCCCGCCGTTGATCTCGGTGGATGCGAAGTGGTCCTCCAGCACGATGTCGGCTCGGCTGACGCCGCTGACCGCGCTGACCGCGTCGTACGCGTCGGCCACCATGAGAAACGCGAAGTTGGGCGCGCAGAAATACGTCGGAAGCTGAAGCCGCACCTGCGCCACGCCGTCATCGGAGACCGTGCACGATGCCACGAAACCCAACGAGGTGATCGACTCGTCCAGCTCGGGGTCGCGCACGGACTCCAATGCGACCAGAACGCGAGAAGCTGCGGCAGTCGCCGCAGGTCTCACGGCCCAACCAGAACCGCGTCGTCCTGTGCGGCCGGCTCGTCGGCGTCCTCGGCCGGCAGCTGACACTCGGCCGGAACCTCGATGTCGTAGAGCTTCGCCGCGTTCAGGCCCAGGATCTTCTTCTTCGTGGCCACGTTGACCCGGGGGTAGTCCGAGAACTCGTCACCGGGGTAGTCCCAGTCCACGAGACCCTCGATCTGCCACTTCGGTTCCCAGATGCTGTAGTCACTGCCGAAGGTCATCTTGTCCTCGCCGACCCAGAACAGCAGCTCGCCCATCACCTTGGCGAAGAACTTGGGCCGGGCGTGCATGAGCCCCCCGATGACGACCGAGAGCCCCGCGTAAACGTTCGGCTCCTGCGTCGCCATGAAGCAGAAGTCCTCGATCCGCGGCAGACCGACGTGCTCGACGATGAAGTTCAGCTCGGGGAAGTCCGTCGCCGCGTGGTCGATGTCGGATACGTCGAACGCGTCCTTGTCCAGCGGCCAGATCGTCGGACCCTTGTGAACGTGAACGTTCTTGATCCCCAGCTCCTGGCTCTTCTCGAGGAACCGGTACGCCTCAGGGTCCTTGAGCGTCCAACCGCGCGAGCCTTCGCGCCACTCGGCGGTGTACATCTTGACGCCTTTGAGGCCGTAGCGCTCGACATCGGACTCGAGCTGCGCGATCCCTGCGTCGCCTTCACGCGGGTCCCAGCGGCCGTTGACGATGAACTTGCCCGGGTGCTTTTCGGCCAGAGCCGCGTTGCGCTCGGTGGTGTTGAAGCCGGTCGTGTACCACTCCTTCAGATACGTGGACTGGAAGATCGCCACGTCGACGTACCCGTCCTCGAAGACGTTCTTCATCAGGTCTTCTTCGGAGGCCTTCTGGAAGTGCTCGATGGTCCAGTGAGTCTCCGCCGGGGCAAGACTCTGATACGCGTGGAAGCACTCGATCCAGCCCTTGGCGTAATTCTCGGCGCCGGCTACCCAATTCTCGGGGGAGGCATCCCAGTGATGCATGTGGCTGTCCACCACAAAATACTTCTCGCCATCTTTCTCGTACACAATATCCTCCTATAGGGCTGGTTCGAGTGCTTCTCTTACGTCGGCCTTTAGCGTTCGGCGAGGTCGAAGCCGGTGTATTCCGCCGACTCCTCGGGGCTCGCAAACATGATCGTCCGGTCGTCCAGGTGGACCATCCGGCCGTAGTGGGTGGACATGTTCTCCTCGAACTCCGCGGCGTCGAAGAAGCCTTGCTCCTCCCCAAGTGCCTCGGAGATGTCGTCGTACACGAAGTCCATGCGCCCGACGGCGTCGACGCGGATCATCGACGGCAACGGCATGATGGTTACGTTCTCCTGCTCGTTCATGACCTTGGCCACGACCGAGCCGACCTGGTTGTTCATCAGCGTCACACCACACTTGTTCGATGCGGTGTTGTCGGACTTGAAGGGGCTCTCGGTCGCCTGGAACGCCGTCACTGTGCCAACTCCTTCGGAGATTCGAGACTGAGGTCGGTCAGGATGTCGCTGAACCGGCTCTTGACCCGGTCCAGGCCGTCCTCGAAGCGAGGAGGCTTGGAGTCCGGTTGCGACCAGATCGGCTGCAGCGCGCGGGCGGCTTTGATGCTCCTCGCCGTCCACACCGAGAGCCACTCCTGCATCGTGGATTTGTTGTGGTCGGCGAATTCCTTGTCGTTCGTCAGCAGCTCGAACATCGCCCGGGTGTAACGCAGGTCGCGCTCTGCGTAGTCGAGTTCCTCGGCGCCCATCACCGTTGGCGTCACATAGTCGCCGTTGCGCGGGGACGCCTGCTGAACGAGGTGGCTGCGGAACAGCTCGCCTACCAGCGGCTCGAACACCACGTTGGCCGCGAAGATCGCCTCGCACCAGTCGTCGATGGCGGTCAGCTGTTCGGCTACCTCCCGGACGCCCTGCCAGGCCGGGTCCTCGTTCCACGCCTCGAGGTGCGCCGCTCCGTCGAATCCGTCGATCTCCTCGGTCAGGGTGAGGTTGTACAGCGCCAGGTCCTGGGCAGCCCGGATCCGGTGCATGCTGTTCACCGAGATGGCGTTGTTGTGCATGTTGGTGGGTGCCCGGCGCTGCGCGTTGGCAAACAAGTAGAGCCCGAGTCCGTGGTCGACGTGCATCCAGGCGCCGACGTTGCGCTCCACGAAGTGCACCCAGTTCGGGTTCCACTGCTCGAATGCCTTCGACTGACGGGCGGCGTCGACGTTCTGATTGAGCTGCCGTACGACGTTGGAGTTGTAGCGGTAGAAGGTGAGTTCCCACTCCTCGTTGGGGTCGCGGAACTCGTGCCAGCCGTGTGCCGGCCAGTCGTAGCCCTTGCCGCCGGATCCAGGACCGCGCTCGGGTACGGGCCGGTCGCTGCCCCAGGCCTTGAGAGCCGTCCACTCCAGCGGGTAACCGCCCTTGCCGTCGGAGAAGCCGTAGAGCCACCCCTGGGCGAGATAGTGCCTGGGGTCTGGCTGCACTTCGACCGTGACGTCCTCGTAGTGGGTCTGCTTGCGCTTCTGCGGCGTGTAGTAGTTGTAGTTGCGCGCGGTCGAGTCCGGGAATTCCTTGGCGCCGGCCTCGGCGTCTGTGAAGACCGGCTTCGGCAAGCTGCGTTCTTCCGTGCTCGTCATAGTTCCCTCCACCTCAGTTCAGCCAATGTCGTTGCCGGTCGGCCCTGGTGCCGAGCCGGCTTTCGTTCCTTCGACCCCTCCTCACTCGTCTGGGTCACCAGTGGTGGTGAACTTGTCGTAGTAGATGTGCTTCTCGAGCACTCCGAGTTCGGCCAGCAGCGGCATCGCTGCCTCCACCATCGGAGGTGGGCCGCACACGTATGCGTTCACGCCTTTGAGATTGGCCTCATGACGCTTGACGACATCGGTGATCATGCCGACCTCGCCGTCCCAGTCGTCGTCATCGGTGGGCTCGGACAGCGCAGGCACGTAACTGAAACCGGGCAGCGACTCCTCGAGGGAGCGGAGCTCCTTCTCGAAGCAGAGGTCCTTCGGGCGGCGGGCGCCGTAGTAGAAGGTGGCCTTGCGTTGGAGCCCCCGCTCGGACATCGACCGCAGCAGCGACAGGATCGGGGCCATGCCAGCGCCGCCGCCGACGAAGATCAGGTCCGCCTCCTGCCCCTCGCGCAACGTGAACACACCGAACGGGCCGGTGAGGTCGAGCTTGTCCCCGACCGACACCTCGGCGTCCAGGAAGTGTGAGAACAACCCGTCGGGATAGACCTTGATGACGAACTCGAGCTGGCCGCTCTCCGGGCTGGAGGTGTTGGCCATGGAGATCGAGCGGGACTTCTCGGTGCCCGGGACGATGATGTCGACGTACTGACCGGGGAAAAAATTGATCTCGGTGGGCTCCACCAGTTTCAGCACAAGGTGGCGCATGTCATGGGTGACAGCGTCATTCGATACGACTTCTGCCACCGCCTCGCGGATCGGTAAACCCGACCGGATCATGTCCTCGTCGTAGTTGAGAAGTTCGATGGTGAGGTTCTCGTACGGATGGGCCCGGCACAGCAGCGTGAAGCCCTCCTCTTTCTCGTAGTCGGGCAACGCGAAAGTGGAGTATTTGTCGAGTTCGATGTCCTCGCCGTCCAGGACGAAGGACTTGCAGGCCGAGCACTGACCCTCCTTGCAGCCGTGCATGAGCATGATTCCCTGCTCCGCGGCTGCGCGAAGAATGTTCTGATCCTCGCCGACCTCGATTTCGATACCGACCGGCTCGAATCGTACGACGTGCTTGTCAGCCATGAACTCCCTCACGCCGGGCAATGCCTCCAACAGCATTGCCACCGGACAGGAATGGAGGGCCCGAGATGCAACTCGGGCCCTCCACCCTGGTCATCCTCTTGCTACCTGCTCATGTTGCTCGTACTCAGGCGTCCACGGAGGCAGGACGTCCTGCAGGTCCCTGCCGGTTGTAGTCCGCCTTGAAAGCGTCGCGCTCCTCGGCTGACATTCCGTTGAGGATCACGTTCGGGCTTGCCATCTCGGGGCAACGGCGCAGGTGATCCAGCGTCCACATCTTCTTGGGGTCCAGGTTCAGATGTGGCTGAGCTGTCATCGTCTTGCCGTCGTCACGCACGTAGCCCATGTCGGAGACGATGTCGGCCCAGTTCCAGCCGTGGTAGAGCGTCTCCCACTCGCGCATCCCGATGAGCTTGCCCATGTTCGGGGTCGCCCGACCCTGATACGTCGGCCGGAAGGCCTC
>JACCXW010000271.1 GCA_013696785.1 Geodermatophilaceae bacterium
CGACGCCGACGCCGTGGCCGCGGACATGCTCGCCGCCGGCGCTCGGGTGATTTTTCCCGTCAGTGACAGGTCCTACGGCTACCGTCAGGGAGGGCTGGCCGACCCCTTCGGCTACCAGTGGCTGCTCTCACAGCCCATCGCCCACTGAACGCCGATCATGGCGTTTCGGACGGATCTGTGCGCGAAAACCGGCTCATCCGGTCCATAACGTCATGATCCCCCCGAACAGGCGGGCGGACTGTCACCGCTGTCCACAGGCTGACGGCCGGTGGTGCGGCTTGCCGGTGGATCGCTGGTAACCTTGCCGCGTTTGCTTGACGCGAACGTCCCTCCTGCCGCGGAACGTCCGTGGCCGCTGAGCCCATAGGAGGTGGGTACCTCTTGCGTCGCTACGAACTCATGGTAATCCTGGATCCCGATCTCGAGGAGCGCACTATTGCGCCGTCGCTTGATCAGTTCCTCACCGTCGTCACCAAGGACGGTGGCACGGTGGAGAAGGTCGACATCTGGGGCCGCCGCCGGATGTCCTTCGAGATCAACAAGCGGGTCGAGGGCATCTATGCCGTCGTGGACCTGCAAGCCCAGCCGGCGACAGTCGCCGAGCTCGACCGGCAACTGAACCTCAACGAGTCGGTGCTGCGTACCAAGCTCATCCGACCAGACATCCGCTAGGGAGCATGTGATGGCAGGCGAGACGATCCTCACCGTCGTCGGGAACCTCACCGCCGACCCAGAGCTGCGGTTCACGCCCAGCGGCGCCGCGGTCGCCAACTTCACCGTCGCTTCCACGCCGAGGACCTTCGACAAGAACAGCAACGAGTGGAAGGACGGCGACGCGCTGTTCCTGCGCTGTTCGATCTGGCGGCAGGCCGCGGAGAATGTCGCCGAGTCGCTCACCCGCGGCGCCCGAGTCGTGGTGACCGGGCGGCTCAAGCAGCGCTCGTTCGAGACCAAGGAAGGCGAGAAGCGCACCGTCGTCGAACTGGACGTCGACGAGGTGGGCCCGTCACTGAAGTACGCCACCGCGAAGGTCACCAAGGCCTCCCGCGGCAGCGGTGGGTTCGGTGGCGGCTCGGGCGGCTCGTCCGACGGCGGCTCTTCCTCCTCCAGCGGCTCCGACGACCCGTGGAACCAGGCCCCTCCGGCCGGCGGCCTGTCCGACGAGCCCCCCTTCTGACCAGACACTGATTGCGAGCAGAACCATGGCCAAGCCCCCACCACGCAAACTGAAGAAGAAGGTCTGCGTGTTCTGCAAGGACAAGACGACCTACATCGACTACAAGGACACCGCGCTGCTGCGCAAGTACATCTCCGACCGCGGCAAGATCCGTGCGCGGCGGGTCAGCGGCAACTGCAGCCAGCACCAGCGCGATGTCGCGGTGGCCGTCAAGAACAGCCGCGAGATGGCGCTGCTGCCGTACACGAGCACCGCCCGATGAGGCTCATCCTCACCCAGGAAGTCAGCGGACTGGGTACGCCGGGGGATGTGGTCGAGGTCAAAGACGGCTACGGCCGCAACTACCTGATGCCGCGTGGACTGGCGATCGCCGCCACCCGCGGTGCGGAGAAGCAGATCGCCACGATCCGCCGCGCCCGCGAGGTGCGCGAGGTTCGTGACGTCGGCCAGGCCGCCGACATCAAGAAGCAGCTCGAAGGGCTGGATGTGCAGTTGGCTGCTCGTACCGGTTCCGGTGGGCGGCTGTTCGGTTCGGTGACAGCGGCCGACATCGCCGACGCGATCGTGCGGGCCGGCGGCCCGAACGTGGACCGCCGCAAGATCGAACTCGCCGGCGCGATCAAGTCCACCGGCAGCCACGCGGTCACCGTCCGCGTCCACGACGAGGTCAGCGCCAAGGTCGAGGTCTCCGTCACACCCGCCTGACCCGTTCTCGGATAGTCCCGCTCCCAACGTCCGTAGGTCCGAGCCATCCGCTCGGAACTACGGACGTTGCGCTTCTCGCCGCCAGACTTTCTTTAGTCCCCAGGGGGTGTACGCCGAACCTGCCGGTCGCGGGCTCACCCGGCGGGCATCCGCCGCGAATTCCCCAGGCTGTGCACAGTGTCCACACAGGACGGACCCCCGGTTGTCCACAACTTCTCCAGGGCCGGGTACACAGTCGCGTTTGGGACAGCGCGGCGACGGACTCTAACCTCGGCGCTTCGAGAACCTGTCGGACCCCGCGAGTAAGCCTGGTCCCGACCAACGGTGCGGCGCTGTAGGGAGAGGGGTCTCGGTGGCGGTTGCGGACGATCGGGGGCTCCGGCCGGCCGGTTCCGGGGCGGAGTTCGACCGGGTGCCGCCGCAGGATCTGCCGGCCGAGCAGTCGGTGCTCGGCGGGATGTTGCTGTCCAAGGACGCGATCGCCGATGTCGTCGAGGTGTTGCGCGGAACCGACTTCTACCGGCCCGCGCACCAGACCGTCTTCGACACGATCCTCGACCTGTACGGCCGCGGCGAACCGGCCGATCCCGTGACTGTCTCCGCCGAGCTGACCAAGCAGGGCCAGCTGATGCGCACAGGCGGAGCGCCGTACCTGCACACCCTGATCGCGTCGGTGCCGACGGCGGCCAATGCCGGCTACTACGCGCAGATCGTGGCCGAGCAGGCGGTGCTGCGCCGGCTGGTCGAGGCGGGGACCAGGATCGTGCAGCTGGGGTACGGCGCGGCGCAGGGGCAGGGCGGTGACGTCGACGACGCCGTGGACCGCGCGCAGGCGGCGGTCTATGAGGTGACCGAGCGTCGGCTCTCGGAGGACTACATCCTGCTGGAGCACCTGCTGCAGGAGACGATGGACGAGATCGACGCGATCTCCTCGCGCGGCGGGGCGGCCGCTGGGGTGCCCACCGGTTTCGACCAGCTCGATCAGGTGACCAACGGCCTGCACCCCGGGCAGATGGTGATCGTCGCCGGTCGCCCGGCGATGGGGAAGTGCCTGGCCGCCGAGACGCCGGTCGTCGAGGCCATCAGCGGGCTGTCGATGACGATCGAGGAACTCGTTCGCCGTGGACAGGCGGGGGAGCCGGTCAGCGTCCGCACCGTGGCCGCCGACCTGACGGTGCGCAAGGCCACGCCGAGTGCGTTCGTGCACAACGGCAGGCTTCCGGTGCTGCGCGTGACGACGCGATCGGGACGGCAGCTGCGGGCTACTGGCACGCACCCGCTGCTCGGCGTGCGCGGCTGGGTCGCGGTGTCCGACATCTCGCCGGGGGTGAGCATCGCGGTGCCGCGCGGGGCCACCGCAGGAGACCTGCCGGTGGAGACCTGGGACGTCGTCGCCGAGGAACTCGGGATCTTGTCCTGGGAGATGGTGAACGAGCGCTGCGGGCGGTCGCGCTTTCACGACTGGCACGTCGACCAGCGCAGGATCGACCGGGAGTGTCTAGCCGAACTGGCCAAGGCGCTGGACTCCGACCGGTTGCGGCGGCTGGCCACGAGCGACCTCGCGTGGGACGAGGTCGTCTCGATCGTTCCGGCCGGGGACAGCGAGGTGTACGACCTCACCGTCGACGGGACCCACAACTTCGTGGCCGGCGACGTCGTCGTCCACAACTCGACCATCGGGCTGGACTTCGCCAGGTCGTGCTCGATCAAGCACGGCATGACGTCGGCGATCTTCTCGCTGGAGATGAGCCGCAGCGAGATCACGATGCGGCTGCTGTCGGCCGAGGCGAAGGTGCCGCTGCACCACATGCGCTCGGGCACCATGAACGAGGATGACTGGACCCGGCTGGCCCGCCGGATGGGTGAGGTCGCCGACGCCCCGCTGTACATCGACGACTCACCGAACCTGACGATGATGGAGATCCGGGCGAAGGCACGCCGGCTGCGGCAGCGCCACGATCTGAAGCTGGTGATCGTGGACTACCTGCAGCTCATGACGAGCGGCAAGAAAGTTGAGTCCCGCCAGCAGGAGGTCAGCGAGTTCTCCCGATCGCTGAAACTGCTGGCCAAGGAACTCGAAGTCCCGGTCGTCGCGATCTGCCAGCTCAACCGCAGCCCGGAGCAGCGCCAGGACAAGAAGCCGATGTTGAGCGACCTGCGCGAGTCCGGCTGCCTCACCGCCTCGGCCAGGGTGCTCCGGGCCGACACCGGTGCCGAGGTCAGCCTGGGCGACCTGATCGCCTCCGGCGAGCGCGACATCCCGGTCTGGTCACTGGATGAGCATCGTCGGGTCGTTCCGGCCACCATGACCCACGCGTTCGCCAGCGGGGTCAAGGACGTGTCCCGACTCGAGCTGGCCTCCGGCCGCCAGATCGAGGCGACGGCCAACCACCCGTTCCTGACCGGCGACGGCTGGCGGCCCCTGGGCGAGCTGGCCGTCGGTGACCGGCTGGCTATTGCCCGTCGCGTGCCGGCGCCGCGGCGGGTCGTGGACGTCGCGCCGCTGCGGGTGAGCGACGGGCGGCTGTCGCGGCTGGCGTTCGGGCTGGCTGAGCCGCGGCTGGGCAAGTTCGTCGCCGACCTGTGGTCCTACGGCGGATCGGTGCGCTGGCTGCCCGACGAGGATCGCGCCGACATCCGGTACAGCTCCGGCAGCCGGCACGTGGTCGACGACCTGGCCCGGCTGCTGCTGCGGTTCAACGTCGTCGGCGATGTCGGAACCGAAGCGAGCGGCTTCCGCCTGACGATCGCCGAGCTGGCCGATCAGCAGCGCTTCTTCGACTTCGTCGCCCTCAACGCCGCGCTGCCGGAGTCCTGGCGGCCGGTGCTGCTGAAATTGCGGATGGCCGCGACGACGCACGAGTTCGGCCGCCGCTCCACCCGTGGCAGCGCCGCCGACGACGACGTGTACTGGGACACCGTCGCCTCGGTCGCCGGCATCGGTACCCAGGAGGTGTACGACGCCACCGTGCCCGGCACCCAGAACTTCATCGCCGACGGGATAGTGGTGCACAACTCCCTGGAGCAGGACGCCGACATGGTCGTCCTCATCCACCGCGAGGACTTCTACGAGAAGGAATCGCCGCGGGCGGGGGAGGCCGACCTGCTGCTGGTCAAGCACCGCAACGGTCCCACCGCCACCTGCACGGTCGCCTTCCAGGGCCACTACAGCCGCTTCGTCGACATGGTCCAGCAGCAATAGGGGTTCAGCAGCAATAGGGCCAGCAGATGTAGGACGACCTCACGTTTCACGGGTCCCAGACGTCTTCCAGGTGATGCGACTGGCCACCACGGAAGAAGGACTCATGAGCACACACCATGCGATCGTCGACACCGAGTTGGGCGACGTGACGCTCGTGGCGGCGGACGATTTCCTCGTCGGCCTCTACTTCCCGCAACACTGGTACAAGCCGTCCGAAGACAGTTTCGGCCCGAGGGTCGACGCCCGCCTCGATGTCATCCTCGACGCAGCGAGGACTCAACTGACCGAGTACCTCCGGGGCCACCGCACTTCCTTCGAGCTTCCCACCGCGGCCGCCGGCAACCCGTTCCAGCAGCGCATCTGGGCGATGCTCACCGAGATCCCGTTCGGCGAGACCACGACGTACGGAGACCTCGCCGGGAGGCTGGGTGACAGGAGTTTGGCGCAAGCCGTCGGGCAGGCCGTCGGTCACAATCCGCTGTCCGTCGTCATTCCCTGCCACCGTGTCGTCGGCAAGGACGCAAAGATCACCGGGTACGCCGGTGGCTTGACGCGAAAGCGGTTTCTCCTCGAGCTGGAAGAGCCCAGTCTCGCGAAGGCGGGAAAGCTCTTCTAGGCGGCCGACTGGACGCCGGTCAGCCCAGCGTGGCACCGAAAGCCAAGCCGAGCCCGAAGGTGACAGCCGCGGCACCGGCACCTACGGCAAGCTGACGGAGTGCTCGCCGTAGCGGCGGGCCGCCGGACAGTACGCCGACGGTTGCACCTGTCAGCAACAGCGCCAGCCCGACCAGCGTCCCAGCTACGACGAGCGCGAGGGCGCCACGCAGTCCCAGCAGGAACGGAAGCACCGGGACGGCTGCCCCGACGGCGAAGAACACGAAGCTCGACACGGCCGCCGACGAGCCGGTGCCGACGACGTCGTGATCCGCGTCCGGCCGAACGGGTTCGATGTCCTCCGGTACCGGCCAGTTCCGCAGCTGGGCATCGGCGCGGCGCTCCGCCTCGGCGGCCGCCATACCGCGCGCCCGGTACACCAGGGCCAGCTCGTTGGCATCGACGTCGAGGTACGGGTAGGCCTCGCGGGTGCTCACCGCCGGCGTGGAGGCGGCCAGCAACTCACGCTGGGACCGCACCGAGATGTACTCACCTGCGCCCATGGACAGCGCCCCCGCGAGCAGCCCGGCCAGCCCGGTGAGCAACACCGTGGAGCCGGCCACCCCACCGCCGCTGACCCCGAGGACCAGCGCCAGGTTGCTGACCAGCCCGTCGTTGGCGCCGAACACTGCGGCGCGGAACGTGCCCGACACCCGTGCCCGGCCCCGCGCGGCCAACCCGCGCACGACCTCGGCGTGTATTCGTTCGTCGGCCGCCATCGCGGCCGTCGCGTCGGTGTCGGCCCGGTACGGCGAGCGGGTCTCCGCA
>JACCXW010000294.1 GCA_013696785.1 Geodermatophilaceae bacterium
GAATCGCTGAGTAACGCCCAGGGGTCCTGACCTAATAACTGCAGGTCAGAGGCAAAGTCATAGCTACATGTCGTAGTACATCGCGAACTCGTGCGGGTGCGGGCGCAGCCGGATCGGGTCGATCTCGTTGACCCGCTTGTAGTCGATCCAGGTCTCGATCAGGTCGCTGGTGAACACACCGCCGTCGAGCAGGTATTCGTGGTCGGCCTCCAGAGTGTCCAGAACCTCCGCGAGCGTGCCAGGCACCTGCGGCACCGAGCGGGCCTCCTCGGGCGGCAACTCGTACAGGTCCTTGTCGATGGGGGCTGGTGGCTCGATCTTGTTCCGGATGCCGTCCAGGCCGGCCATCATCATCGCCGAGAACGCCAGGTACGGGTTGCAAGACGGATCGGGCACCCGGAACTCCACCCGCTTGGCCTTGGGGTTGCTGCCGGTGATCGGGATCCGGCAGCACGCCGAGCGGTTGCGCTGCGAGTACACGAGGTTGACCGGCGCCTCGTAGCCGGGCACCAGCCGGTGGTAGGAGTTCGTCGTCGGGTTCGTGAAGGCGAGCAGCGACGGGGCGTGGCTGAGCAGCCCGCCGATGTAGTAGCGGGCCGTGTCGGACAGCCCGGCGTACCCGGTCTCGGCGTAGAACAACGGCTCGCCCTCCAACCACAACGACTGGTGGCAATGCATGCCCGAGCCGTTGTCGCCGAACAGCGGCTTCGGCATGAACGTCACCGACTTGCCGGCGGCCCACGCCGTGTTCTTGATGACGTACTTGAACAGCATCAGCTTGTCCGCCGCGTGCAGCAGCGTGTCGAACTTGTAGTTGATCTCCGACTGCCCGGCGGTGCCGACCTCGTGGTGGGCGCGCTCGACCTCGAGGCCGACCCCGGTCAGCGCCGTACACATCGCGTTGCGCAGGTCGGCGTAGTGGTCGTACGGCGACACCGGGAAGTACCCGCCCTTGGGGCGAACCTTGTAGCCCTGGTTGCCCCCCTCCTCGTCCTTGCCCGAGTTCCACGAGCCGGCCTTGGAGTCGATGTAGTAGTAGCCGGAGTTGATGTTCGTGTCGTAGCGCACCGAGTCGAAGATGTAGAACTCGGCCTCCGCTCCGAAGTACGCGGCGTCCGCGATGCCGCTGCTGGCCAGGTACGCCTCTGCCTTCTTCGCCACGTTGCGCGGATCGCGGCTGTACGGCTCTCGGGTGAACGGGTCGTGGATGAAGAAGCTGATGTTGAGTGTCTTCTCGATCCGGAACGGGTCGAGAACTGCGCTCGTGTAGTCGGGCAGCAGCAGCATGTCCGACTCGTGGATCATCTGGAACCCGCGGATCGACGACCCGTCGAAGGCCAGCCCCTCGGCGAAGAGATCCTCGATAGCACCCGCAGCGGGGATGGTGAAGTGCTGCATCACGCCGGGGAGATCGCAGAACCGTACGTCGATGTATCGGACGTCGTTGTCCTTGACGTAGGCGATGACCTCGTCGGGGCTTGCAAACATGCGTCCTCCGGTCGGTTCTGCGGGCGGCGAGTGTCGCTGCCGGGACGGTATGTCCGGCGCGTTGCCCGCCAGTGTCTGGACTGTTTCACCCGCGTTACGACCGGCGCTCCAAGCGGCGCCGCAGTGCTACCGGCGGCGCAGCGTCCGCTGGCTGACGCTGAGGCTCGCACCCTTGGGCATCGGTCCCTGCGGGATCGGCATCTTCGCTCCGCCCAGGGCGGCCAACCGCCGCTCGAGCGTGTTCACCTGACCGGCGGTGATGTTGCGCGGCAGCTTGGTCAGGTGCGAACTGAGCTTGTTGAGCGGCACCTGTCCCTCGTCGTCACCGACCAGGATGTCGTAGATCGGGACCGTGCCGACGATGCGAGCCACCTTCTTCTTCTCCTGCGCGAGCAGGCCTTTCACCCGGTGCGCGGAACCCTCCGCCACGAGCATGACGCCGGGTCGACCAAGGACCCGGTGTACGGCGTCCAGCTGGGAGTTACCCGCCACACCGGGTGAGATCCGCCAGTCCCCGCGCATCCCCTGCAATACCCACGCCGCCGCTCCGGACTGCCCCTCGACCCGCCCGAACGCCGCCCGCTGCGCCCGCCGGCTGAACACGATCAGCGCGCCGAGCAGAGCCGCAGCAAGGGCCAGCGGCAGGAAGATCCACGGGTTCCAGAACAAGATGGCCGGAACCTCGATCACCGTGAACACGACGATCGCCGTGACCAGCATCACCCAGGGCAGCTTGGGGTCGTGCTCGCGGGAGATCGTGTAGGCCTGCTTGAACTGGCGCATCTTCGTGCCGCGCGGCGGCTTGTTCGCCTTCTTGGCCGCCCGCCGGGCCTTGCGGTCGGTGGGGGGAGCCGCCTTCTTCGCCGTCGCCATGCAGGGGAGTTTACGTGCCGCGGCAGGGGATCAGGGTTGGCAAGCAGTGCCGGCGCAGTCGCGGAGTGCGTCCAGCAGATCGGCCATGTCCGCCACCACCTGTCGGTCGGCAGCCGAGGGCGAGAACGTGAGATTCTCCAGCTGGTACGGGTCCTCGGCCATGTCGTACAGCTCAGTTTCCCCGGACTCGCCGTACTCCACGTAGACGTACCGGGCATTGCGTACGCCGCGGTAGTTCCACTCCTGGCCGACCTCCTCGGGGCCCGCCTCGATGACAATCACCCGGTCGGTCCCGGCCTCGGAATCCTGCGCCGGCGGCAGCAGCGAGACGCCGTCCATGGTCAGTCCCGCAGTGGCCCGCGCCATGTCGACGAAAGTCGGGGCCAGGTCGACGAGTGCCACCGGCTGCTGCCGGGTCACGCCGACCGGAAACCCGGGGCCGCGGACGAGAAGTGGAACCCTGGCCGACGGCTCGTACATCACGGTCTTGCCGGCGTGGATCCGGTGCTCACCGAGCATGTATCCATTGTCGGAAGTGAAGACGATGACCGTGTTGTCCAGTTCGCCGCTCGCCTCCAGCGCCGACATCATGTGCTCGATGCCCTCGTCCAGCGCGAGCAGCGACTCCAGCCGCTGCTGGTGTAGTTCGGTCAGGTCATCTTGCAGGGCAGCCGGCAGTGCGGGCTGGCTGCTGACCGCCTCCGGCTTGTCGGAGACGTCCTGCTCGTCGAAGCTCGGATCCTCCGGTAGCGGCGTGCCTTCGAAGACGTCTTGATGCCGAGGCGCGACGGCAGGCGTGCCGATCCCGTCGACCGGGTCGTCGTCCTCAGACGGCCTGCCGTTGTGCGGCGCATAGAACGATGCCCACAAGAAGAACGGCTCGTCGTCAGCGGCGCGCTCGGTGATCAGGTCGCTGGAGATGCCGGCGTACAGGTCGGTCTGGTTGACGTCGTCGTACGTCTGCGATTCGCCGTTCTGGAACAGCACCGTCTCGAAGTAGTTGCCGCCGGCGAGTGAGCCGCGGAAGTCGTCCCAGCCCGGCGGCACCTCCACCGGCCGTACCGTGCCGAAGCGATTGAGGTACTTGCCAACGAAGTTCGTCGAGTAGCCGGCATCCTGCAGCCACGTGGCCAGCGTGCTGGATCCGTCGAAGTCCTTGAAGCCGCCGATTCCGTTGCCGCCGTTGCCGAGTACGCCGTGGTTGTGCGCGTACTGGCCGGTCAGCATGGACGCCCGCGAGGGGCAGCACAGCGGGAACGACGCGTACGCGCGGTCGAAGGTCGTCCCCTCGTCCCCGATGAGCTCCTCAGTCCGCTGCATCGCCACCATGTCGTCCGCGCGCTGGTCGTCGCTGGTGATCAGGATGATGTTGGGGCGGTCGCCGGCCTTGGGAGTCACCGGCAGGGGAGTCAGCCGTACGACGGCCAGTCCGGCAACCGTTGCCACCACGAGCAGCACGAGCACGACGAGCCAGCCGCGCCCGCGGCCGATGCTCAGCGCCGTGCCTCGACGGCTTCGCTATCTGCTGACGCGATGGTGTCGCTGTCGCGGGATGCCACGGCCAGCTGGTACAGCCGCCCGGCCCGGTACGACGAGCGGACCAGGGGTCCGCTCATGACCCCGACGAAGCCGATCCGCTCCGCCTCGCCCTGCAGCCGCACGAACTCCTCGGGCTTGACCCAGCGATCGACCGGGTGGTGCCGGGCTGAGGGCCGCAGGTACTGCGTGATGGTCAGCAGCTCGCAGCCTGCGTCGTACAGGTCCTGCATCGCCTCGACGACCTCGTGGGAGGTCTCACCGAGGCCGAGTATGAGGTTGGACTTCGTCACCAGGCCGTGCAGCCGAGCGGCCCGGATGACCTCCAGCGAGCGCTCATAGCGAAACCCGGGCCGGATCCTCTTGAAGATGCGCGGCACGGTCTCGATGTTGTGCGCGAGCACCTCGGGTGCGGAGCCGAACACTTCGGCGAGTTGGGCCGCGTCAGCGTTGAAATCCGGAATGAGCAGTTCCACGCCGCAACCCGGCAGCTGGGAGTGGATCTGGCGCACCGTCTCGGCGTACAGCCATGCTCCGCCGTCGGGCAGATCGTCCCGGGCCACGCCGGTGACCGTCGCGTACCGCAGACCCATCGTGGCGATGGACTCCGCGACCCGGCGCGGCTCGTCGCGATCGAAGTCGGCGGGCTTGCCGGTGTCGATCTGGCAGAAGTCGCAACGGCGTGTGCACTGGTCCCCGCCGATCAGGAACGTCGCCTCGCGGTCTTCCCAGCACTCGTAGATGTTGGGGCAGCCGGCCGCTTCGCAGACGGTGTGCAGCCCTTCCCGGGCGACCAGCGACTTCAGCGCGGTGAACTCCGGTCCCGTCCGCAGCCGGGTCTTGATCCAGGCCGGCTTTCGCTCGATCGGAGTCTGCGCGTTGCGCACCTCCAGCCGCAGCATCCGGCGGCCGTCAGGCTGAACAGCTGTCACCCCGACAACCCTACGCGGGCTGCCGGGCACGGGTCGGTGAGTGTCGGCGGCTACGGCCGGCTGTCGCCGGACTGGCCGTCGCCCTCCGCCTCGGTTGGGACATCGGGAACGTCGGTCCCGGACTCCTGCGTCCCCGTCGTGCCCGCGGGACCCGCCGTTGCCGGCGGCGACGTGGGTGGTGGCGGAGGGGGTGGTGG
>JACCXW010000295.1 GCA_013696785.1 Geodermatophilaceae bacterium
AAGGTGCTGTGGGACCCGGTGGAGCTGCGAGCGGCACTGGCGTGGCTCGGTTGGCAGGCCCGCCTCACGCGCCAGGACCCGTTCTACTGGGGCTCGGCGCGACCTTCGGGCGCGGCGCTCGATTAGGCTGTCATCCATGCCCAGCATCTCGCGCAAGGCCAGCTCCTTCGCGGAATCGGTCATCCGCGACATGACGCGTATCGCGCTCCAGCATGACGCGATCAACCTGGCCCAGGGCTTTCCCGACTTCGAGGCGCCGCAGGCGCTCAAGGACGCCGCCTGCGAGGCGCTCCAGGGTGGCGTCAACCAGTACGCCATCACCTGGGGTGCGCGGCCGTTCCGCGAGGCGATCGCGGCGAAGACGCAGCGCCGGCACCCGGGCTGGGTGGTCGATCCGGAGCGCGACATCACCGTCACCTGCGGCGCGACCGAGGGGATGATCGCGGCGATGCTCGGCATCCTCGATCCAGGCGATGAGATCGTCGTCTTCGAGCCGTTCTACGAGAATTACGGGCCCGACGCGGTCCTGTCCGGCGCCGTCCCGCGCTATGTCACGCTCCACGAGCCCGACTGGTCGATCGATCAGGCTGAGCTGCGTGGCGCGTTCAACCGCCGGACGCGCGGCATCGTCCTCAACTCGCCGCACAACCCGACCGGCAAGGTGTTCAGCCGCGCGGAGCTGGAGCTCATCGCAGCGCTCTGCCAGAAGTGGGACGCGGTCGCGTTCACCGACGAGATCTACGAGCACATCGTCTACACCGGGGAGCACCACCCGATGGCGACGACCCCGGGGATGGAGGACCGCACGGTCGCCATCAACTCGCTTTCCAAGACCTACTCGGTCACCGGCTGGCGCGTCGGCTGGGTGATCGCTCCGGCGGATCTCACGAGCGGCATCCGAAAGGTCCACGACTTCCTGACCGTTGGCGCGGCGGCACCGCTCCAGGCGGCCGGGGTGACCGCGATGGCGTCGCCCGACGCCTATTACGACGCTTTGGCGACTGAATACCGCGCGCGCCGGGACCTGCTCGTGACCGCTCTCCGGGACGCTGGATTCCGGACGTCCGTGCCCGACGGCGCGTATTACGTGATGACCGACATCCGCGATCTGACCGACGAGGACGACATCACGTTCACCCGCCGGATCGCGGCGCAGCCGGGCGTGGCCGCCGTGCCAGGCTCGTCGTTCTACTCGAGTCGCGAGCAGGGCCGCAGCAAGGTCCGCTTCGCCTTCCCGAAGCGACACACCACCCTCCAGGCCGCAGCCGAGCGGCTCAGGACGATCGGCAAGCGCTGAGCCGCCGACACGTTTCTGCAAGGCGCTGGCGAGATACCGAAATTCGATGATGCGCGGAGCGGTGGTTTCAGGGCATACTGCGCGTTCCATCTGGCGACCCTCGGGGGAAGGACGCCGAGCAAGACCGATCGAGAGCGGGAGAACCACCGGACTGGCCGGGTGACCAGTCCGACATCAGCCCAGCCGGCACCCCAGTGCCGGTCGACCGTGGCCCCTCGGGTGACCCCAGGCATCCGACGCCACCGCTGAGCGCGCCGTCGCTGCGCTCGAAGCCCAAGTCGCGCCCGTCTCCGCCTCCCGCGCCCCGGTCCAGGAAACCGTTTCCGTGCACCCGCACGGTCTCTGGCAGAGAGGAGGCAACGTATTGCCGCGGACAACCGGCGCCCAGCGGGCGTCCAGCGAAGATCGACAGTCCATCGCCCATCCCGTCACACGACCCTTGTTCCCCGCCGCGGGACGCCCCCGCCTCGATCAGCAGCCCGCCCCTTCGCTGGGCGCGATCGACCGACCCGTCACGCACGACGGGCCCATCCGTAGGGCCTCTCTCTCCAGCTCGGTGGCGATCGCCCCGCGCAGCATGGTGCAGACCCGACACATCGGCACCGCTGCGCCCGGTCGGCCCAGCCTTGCTCTCGCGGAGCAGCCTCGGAGTCCCAGGCGCCGTTCGGCGAACGGCATGCGGACCGTGCTCCTTCCGCTCCTCGCCCTGCTGGTCTCGCTGATCGGTACCGCCGCCGCGCCTGCCCCGGCTGCCGCCGAGACGCCGCGCCCCAAGGCGGTCATCATCGTTGGCCCGTCGAGTGGCGAGACCTCTCGCTACCTCGGCCTCGGTGAGGCGTTCGCGGACTCGGCCGAGCGCTACGGCTTTGATGTCCGCCGCGTCTACCACCCGCGTGCCACGTGGTCGAACGTCCTCGCCAACATCCAGGGCGCGAAGCTCGTCATCAACCTCGGCCACGGCAACGGCTGGCCGAGCCCGTACCCGCCGTACCAGACCGACACCAAGAACGGACTTGGGTTGAACGCCTACGAGGG
>JACCXW010000300.1 GCA_013696785.1 Geodermatophilaceae bacterium
GGGCAGACCGCTCCCCCGGCCGGGACGGAGAAGGCGCGGTGCGGACCGGGGGCAGCGCACCGCGCGCAGTCGTCGAGGGCCGGCGCGTAGCCGCTCACCGACATGGCGCGCAGCAGGAACGCGTCGAGCACCAGCGACGGGTCGCGGGCGGCGGCCGGCCCGTCGGCCCCGCCGGTGAGCGCCCGCAGCGCGCCGACGACGAGCAGGAACAGCCGGAGCGAGGGCTCCCGCTCCTCAGCCGTCAGCCGCTCGGCGGTCTCCAGCACCGCCGTACCCGCGGTGTAGCGGGGATAGTCGTCGACGATCGCCGCCCCGTACGCCCGGATGCTCTCCGCCTGGTTGACGACGTCGAGCGAGCGGCCGACGTAGAGCTGCAGGTCCACATGGCTGAAAGGCTCCAGCCGCGCGCCGAAGCGTGATTTCGTCCGGCGTACCCCTTTTGCGACAGCGCGGACGCGGCCGGTACGGCGGGTCAGCAACGTGACGATGCGGTCCGCCTCACCAAGTTTCTGCACGCGAAGCACGACGGCCTCGTCGCGATACAGCGTCACGTATCGATCTTTGCACTAGGAGTGGTAAGCACTGCGGATGCGCATCATGCCGGTCGATCCGCGCACGCTGGCCGAGGACGAGCTGACCGTGCTGCACGACATTCTGACAGCCGTCGCGAGGCATGATCATCCGGACTCCCCTGCACCGGCCAAGGGCGACCTCGAGGCGAAGCTCGCCCGGCCGTGGCCGAGGTGCCGGACGGCGTGTTGGCTGGGCTTCGAGGACGAGCGGGCGGTGGGGCTGGCCTGGGTGACGTTGCTGGCTGACGCGAACTCCGCGGTGGCCGACTTGACGCTCGCGGTGGTGCCGCACGAGCGCTGCCAAGGCGCCGGCCGCAGCCTTCTTCGCGAGGCCGTCCGGCTGGCCTACTCCACCGGGCGCACCACCATGATCAGCGAGGCGGCTGACCTGGAACCCGCCGTCGACTTCGCGGGTTCGATCGGAGCGCGACCGGCGCTGCACGAGGTCCACCAGGTGCTACAGGTACCCCCGGTCGTGGCGGGTCTGGAAGCCGTGCCGCTCGGCGACTACGAGCTGGTACGGCTACGAGACGCGGCGCCGCCGGAGCTGCGCGCGGGGCTCGGCGCGGTGCACGAGGGAATGGTCGACGCGCCGCTCGGGGACACCGCCTTGGCGCACCAGCCCTACGACGGCGCGCGGGTGGCGGCCGTCGACGTCACACTCCAGGCCCGCGGCCTTGTCCAGCTACGCGTGCTGGCCCGGCATCTGGGCACCGGCGAGATCGTCGGCGTCACGTATGTCATCGTCTCGCCGCGGTCGCCGCACCGCTCGGAGCAGGGTGACACGACCGTGCTGCCCGGCCATCGCGGGCACCGGCTGGGCCTGGCGATGAAGACGGAGATGCTGTGCTGGCTGGGTGATGAGTACCCCGAGGTCCGGGAGCTGAGTACGTGGGTGGCGCGCAACAACGCGCCAATGCTCAACGTGAACGAACGGTTGGGGTACCGCGTTGTCGCCCACTGGACGCAGTGGCAGGCACCCGTCCGGGAACTCGCCGGCAAACTGGGACTGGTCTAGAAGCCCAGCCGGCCAAGGTGTTTGGGGTCGTTCTGCCACCCCGGCAGCACCTTCACGTGCAGATCCAGATACACCCGGATCCCGAGCAGTGCTTCGATCTGCTGTCGGGCGGCTGTACCGACGGCCTTGATCCGGGCGCCGTTCTTGCCGAGCACGATCCCCTTCTGACTGGCCCGTTCGACGTAGAGCAGGGCGTAGATGTCAACGAGATCGTCGCGGCCCTCTCGCGCCTTCATCTCCTCGACCGTCACCGCGAGGGAGTGCGGCAGCTCGTCGCGGACCCCCTCCAGCGCAGCCTCCCGGATAAATTCGGCGACGAGCACCAGCTCGGGCTCGTCGGTGAGCTGCCCGTCGGGATACAGGGCCGGGCCGGGCGGCAGCCGCTGGATCAACAGGTCGGAGAGCAACTCGACGCCTTCCCCGGTGTACGCGGACACCGGGATGATCTCGGCGAAGTCTCCCAGGTTGCTCGTCGCGACGAGTTGGCCGGCGACCAGGTCCCGGCGGGCGAGGTCGGACTTGGTGACGACGGCGACTATCGGCGTCCGCAGCTGCGCGAGTTCGGCCGCGATGTAGCGATCCCCCGGACCGACTTTCTGATCGGCAGGCACGCAGAACGCGACGACGTCGACCTGCGACCAGGTGGCGCGGACAATGTCATTGAGCCGACGGCCGAGCACGGTCCTCGGCTTGTGCAGACCGGGGGTGTCGACGAGCACGAGCTGGGAGTCCGGGCGATGCACGATGCCGCGGATGGCGTGCCTGGTGGTCTGCGGACGAGTGCTGGTGATGCCGATCTTGCGTCCCACGAGCGCGTTCGTCAGCGTCGTCTTGCCCGCGTTGGGCCGGCCGACGAGGCAGGCGAATCCACTGCGGTGCTCGAGGGCCATGCGCTCCATCATGGTCCACGGCCGCACGCCTGCGGCCGTTCGACCGCTCCCGGCCGATCCCGAGCGGATCTCCTCGGCTAGTAGCCGCTACCCCCGCTGCCGTTCTTGCAACCCGCGACCAGCAGGGTGAGCGCGATCGCCGACAGGAACCAGTCGGCACGGGTGAGACGTCGCAGCATGATGACCTCCGGCTCGTCGGCGTCGGGAACTCAGCATGCGCGCTGGAATCGGGCCGGACAAGCCCGTCCGCCGGGCGTGGTCTGACTAGGCTGCGCGGCTATGGCTTCGCTGGAACGGCGCTGGAAACGGGAGCGCGAGCGGCACGAGGAACAGGTGCAGCCGTGGCGTTTTTTCGCCGGCCGGGGCCAACGCAAGAGCGCGACGATCACACCCGCTCGGCTGCGGTACTGGTCCTACGCCCCGCCACGACCCTGGGTACTCCTTCTCGCCGTGGTCGTCGTCGCCGGGTTCTTCGGCTACCAGGCGATTGTCGACGACACGGTGGCCAGCACACGCGACGTCCTGCGATTTCTCGCGGTCACCGCATTGGTCGTCGTCGTGTCCGTCACCCGGATCACGGTCAGCAACACCGGCCTGAGTTTCGACATCGCGGGACCGCGCCGGGTGTCGTGCTTCGGATTCATCCCACTCTCGGCCATCCTCGACGTCACGGGCGGCACCCGCCCGGCGGACTGGCCACGCGGGCGATCGGCGAGCAGCTGGTTCCCGGGCAGCCGGGCAGTCCACGTGCTGTACCTGCTCGACGGAAACCGGGCGTCCCGCTCGGTCTGGGTCCGTGATCCGGACAGCCTCGGTACGGCGCTGCTGGGCCGGCCGTTGCGCGACCACACGTGATGGGCGATCGCGGCGAAGCGTCAGCCGCGCAGGACGTCCCTGACCGACCCGTCCGGTCCGGCCAGGATTACCGGCACGGCCGGACCGAGATCCCGGACGGCGGCCAGCCCCGCACTGTCCACTGTGGACTCTTCGGTCGAGACAGCGGCTGCTTCCAGTCCGGTGATCCCGCTGGATGCCGCCATGGCTACCGCCACCTGAAGTGCTGACAGCCGCAGTGACGGCAGGTCCACGGTCGCGGCGGTGTACGTGCGCCCGTCGATGTCGCGAACGGCCGCGCCCTCCGCGGCACCGGAACGGGCGCGGGTGGACCGCGCCAGTGTCACGATCTTGGCGTCCTCGACGGTCAACGGCTCAGGCGTCACGACCGGACCGCTCCGCCGAGACCGGTTCGCGCCGGCCGGATTCGGTCAGCGCATCGGCAGTGGGTACGACGCGGCGTACGAGCACCGAATCGATCCGGTTCCGCCGCCCGCCGGCACTCTCGGCGATGAGCAGCAGGCCGCGTACCTCGATCTGCGCCCCGGGAATCGGGACCCGGCCGAGTTCGCGGGCGAGCAGTCCGCCGACCGTCTCGACATCGTCGTCGTCGGTCAGCTCCACGTCGAAGAGCTCGCCGAGATCCTCCACGGGGAGCCGGGCGACGACGCGGACCGAGCCGTCCTCCAGATGCTCGACGGGCGGGCGTTCGTTCTCGTCGTACTCGTCGGCGATCTCGCCCACGATCTCCTCGAGGATGTCCTCGATGGTGACCAGGCCTGCGGTCCCGCCGTACTCGTCGACCACGATCGCCATGTGGATCCGGCGGGCCTGCATCTCTCGCAGCAGCGCGTCGACCGGCTTGGACTCGGGCACGAAGGACGGCGGCCGCATGACCTCCTCGACCCGCGTCGTGCGGTCCGGATCGGACTCGCCCTGGGCCCGGCGGGCGAGATCCTTGAGGTAGATCACCCCGACGACATCGTCGACGTTCTCGCCGATCACCGGAATCCGGGAGAAGCCGCTGCGCAGGGCCAGCGCCAGCGCCTGGCCGACGCTCTTGGTGCCCTCGATCCAGACCACGTCCGGCCGGGGCACCATCACCTCGCGCACGATCGTGTCACCGAGCTCGAACACCGACTGGATCATGTTGCGCTCGCCGTGTTCGACGACACCGCTCGCCTCCGCGAGGTCGACCAGCTCGCGCAGTTCGACCTCGGTCGAGAACGGCCCGTCCCGAAAACCCTTGCCGGGCGTGATCGCGTTGCCGATGAGGATCAGCAGCGTCGCCAGCGGCCCGAACAGGACAGCCAGCAAGCGGGTGGCGGTCGCTGTTCGCAGCGCGACGGCGTACGGGTGCTGCCGTCCCAGCGTGCGTGGGCCGACGCCGACCAGGATGTAGCTGACGGCGGTCATCACGCCGCCCGCAACCAGGATCGTGGCCCAATCCGCGCCCAACGACGACACCAGGACCACGGCCACGATCACCACCGCGAACAGCTCGCATGCCACCCGCAGCAACAGCAGGAGGCTGGCGTGCCGTGGCTTGTCGTCGACCACGCCCACCAACCGCGCCGCGCCGCGGACGTTGGCACGGAACAGCTCCTCGACGCGCGCCCGGGAGACCATCGTGAGCGCCGCGTCGACGCAGGCGAAGCAACCGGCCAGCAGAACCAGCAGGATCGCGACGACGAGCAGAGTGATGTCCGACGACGTCATCGGGACGAGCCGTTCTCGCGCCGGCTGGCCTGCCAGGACTGCAACACCCTGGCCTGTACGCCGAACATCTCCCGCTCTTCCTCCGGATCACCGTGGTCGTAGCCGAGCAGATGCAAGATGCCGTGCGCGGTGAGCAGGTGCACCTCGTCCTCGAAGCTGTGACCGGCCGCGGATGCCTGCCGCACCGCCACCGCGGGGCAGAGCACGACGTCACCGAGCAGGCTCGGTCCCGGCTCGGGATCGTCGGGGCGTCGGGCAGTGTCCAGTTCGTCCATGGGGAAGGCCAGGACGTCGGTCGGCCCGGTCTCGCCCATCCATCGCTCGTTCAACGACGCCATGTACTCGACATCGACGACAAGTACCGAGAGCTCGGCCATCGGGTTCACGCCGAGATCGGCGAGCACGAAGCTGCACAACGCCGCCAGCCCGGCCTCGTCGACCGGGACGTCGGACTCGTTGGCTATCTCGATGGGCATGGGCTGCGGCTAGCGCCGCGCGCGCTGGCCGCGAGCCGGCCGGGCGCTGACGTCGACCGGCCCCTGCGCGGCGTCGTACCGCTCATACGCGTCGACGATGTCGCCCACCAGCCGGTGCCGGACGACATCGGTGCTGGTGAGCAGCGAGAAATGCACGTCCTGAACGCCGTCGAGGATGTCCCGCACCACCCGCAGCCCGCTCTTCTGCCCGCCGGGCAGATCGACCTGGGTGATGTCTCCGGTGACGACGATGCGGGAGCCGAAACCGAGCCGGGTCAGGAACATCTTCATCTGCTCGGGCGTGGTGTTCTGAGCCTCGTCCAAGATGATGAACGCGTCGTTCAGGGTGCGGCCACGCATGTAGGCGAGCGGGGCCACCTCGATGGTGCCGGCCTGGGTCAGTCTCGGGATCGACTCCGGATCGATCATGTCGTGCAGCGCGTCGTACAGCGGGCGCAGGTAAGGATCGATCTTGTCGAACAGCGTGCCGGGCAGGTACCCCAGCCGCTCCCCCGCCTCGACGGCGGGTCGGGTCAGGATGATCCGGTTGACCTGCTTGGTCTGCAGGGCCTGGACGGCCTTGGCCATCGCGAGGTAGGTCTTCCCGGTACCGGCCGGACCGATGCTGAAGACGATTGTGTGCTTGTCGATGGCGTCGACGTACCGCTTCTGGTTCAGGGTCTTCGGACGGATGGTCCGACCGCGCCGGGACAGGATGTTCAGGCTGAGTACATCCGCAGGTCGCTCGCCGTGGTCGCTGGCGAGCATCGCGAGGCTGCGGTCGACCAGATCCTCGGTCAGCGGTTCTCCCTTGGCGAGCAGGGAGAGCAACTCCTCGAACAGCCGG
Organism: Geodermatophilaceae bacterium; assembly: GCA_013696785.1. Taxonomy (GTDB): domain Bacteria; phylum Actinomycetota; class Actinomycetes; order Mycobacteriales; family Geodermatophilaceae; genus JACCTY01. The sequence goes on from JACCXW010000300.1 coordinate 6,357, forward strand.
ATCGCGATGGCGTTGTCCGTGGGCGGTCCGGTGACGGTGACCTCGTTGCCGCGCACGTGCACGTCACTGTCCAGGCGCTGCTCGATCCGGCGGAGGAGGGAGTCACCGGACCCGAGGAGGCCCACCATCGGCACGGAGGCGGGTACGACGATCTTCGTGGACACGCTGTGATTCTTGGGGGTGTCGGGCACGAGCGGTGCGGCCCTGCTTTCGGTTCGGCAACGTGGGACCTGCACGATTCTACCCGCGCGCCCGGCGGCTACCCAGGGTTTACCCCAGGCTTCGCCAGAGCCTCAGCCAGGTGGCCAGCTCATGTCACGCCCGCCGAGCACGTGCAGGTGCACGTGTTGCACGCTCTGGTGCGCGTCACGCCCGCTGTTGAACACCGAGCGGTAGCCGGACTCGACGACCCCCTCCTGAACGGCGACGTCGTATGCGCTGGCCATCAACTCGGCCATGACCTCGGGATCGGCATGGGCGAGCGTCCCGACATCGGCGTGGTGGTCGCGGGTGATAACGAGGACGTGCGTCGGTGCCTGCGGGTTCAGGTCTCGGAAGGCGAGCGTCCGCGGCCGCTCGAGCACCAGGGTCGCCGGGACGTCCCCGGCCGCGATCCCGCAGAACAGGCAGTCGCTCATGGCGCGATCCTAGTTCTCAGGACCAGCGGCCCAGGCGGGCGGAGAGCGCGGCCACCGCGACCACCCCGGCGGTGGACGTCCGCAGTACCGCGGGACCCAGGTGTACGGCGACCGCCCCGGCCGCCGTGAAGGCCGTGAGCTCGTCGTCGGACAGACCGCCTTCCGGCCCGACGACAGCGACGATCCGGCCACTGCCGGCCAGTCTCAACCCCGGCAGCGATCCGGGGGCGTCCTCGTGCAGAACGGCGGCGGTGTCCGCGGCGGCCAGCAGCGCGGTCACGGCCGCCGTGTCACGGAGGTCGCCCACCCGAGGCAACCATGCTCGGCGGCTCTGCTTGGTCGCCTCGCGAGCGGTGGAACGCCAGCGCTGCAACGACTTCTCCCCTCGTGGACCAGACCACCGGGTGACCGACCGGCTTGCCGCCCACGGCACGATCTCGTCGACGCCGGCCTCGGTCAGTAACTCCACCGCCAGCTCGCCGCGATCCCCCTTGGCCAGAGCCTGTACGACGACGAGCTCGGGGTCCGGCGCTGGCACCGTACGCCGGCCCACCACGGAAAGGCTGAGTTCGTCCCTGCCGACCGCGGCGACGACGCAGCAGGCAAGGCCGCCGGCCCCGTCGCCGAGGTCGATTCGCTCTCCCACGGCGATCCGGCGGACCCGGGCTGCGTGCCGGCCCTCGTCCCCGGCGAGCACGGTTTCATCAGCCACCGGCAGCGCGTCGACCAGGAACAGCGGTGGCGTCATGCTGGACGCCTGCCGCCGTACCCGTGATCATGGGGTTCAGCCGGTCCTGGCC
>JACCXW010000302.1 GCA_013696785.1 Geodermatophilaceae bacterium
GAAGTACCCCGAGGTGACGGAGTAGTGCCCCTTGGTTGTGGTGTACGACGCAACGTATGTAGTGCCGGCGCTGATCGGCACGGGGTTGGCGAAGGTGAGTGTCTGCCAGCCGGAGGCGGATTCCGCAGTGAACGTCCCGGTGGCCAGCCGGACGCCACCTGACGTCCACAGGCTGCCGGTGTGGCTGCCGGAGTTCGCCGTCGCCTTGTAGAAGCGCACCCCGGTGACCGAGGAGGTCACCGACGTCTGGAACCGCACCCCCAGCTCGTACGGCGACACATCGCCGGAGTCCAGGACGGACGGGGTCGTGCCGCCGAACAGGGTGCAGGGACACGCCTGCGGGCTGACGGTCACCGAGACCGTGGCGGCGGCACCGATGTTGGCCGAGTCGTCGGAGCTGCGCACCCGGATGGTCACCGGCCCCTGGGCGGTCGGGGTCCACGGATACGTCCAGCTCGTGAACTTGCCGTTGGCGCCCGGCTTCGCCATCCGCCAGCTGCTGCCACCGTCCACCGACACCTCGACGCCGGCGACCTGACCGCCGCTGTCAGTGGCGGTGCCGGCGATGACGGCGTTGCTGCCGAGCGGGACGGAGGAGCCGGCGGTCGGTGCGGTGATCGTCGTGGTGGGACCCGAGCTGTCGGTCGACTTCGTCGCCGCAACGAGACCGGCCTGCAAGGTCTGCGGCTGCGCACCCATGTCGGCGAGGAGGTTCACCGTCGCCTGCTGCATCCGCCGATCGACAGCCGGGCCGGGGAACTCATGCAGGTCGTCCAGCCCCCACGCCCACTGCACCGTGCCGGCACCGAAGACGAGCGCGCCGCTGCTCTGGTCGCGATGGAGAGCCAGGCTGTGCCGCACCGTCCCGGTGCCGTAGGTGTTCCCGTAGTCCAGCAGCACCCAGCTGCCCGAGTTGTAGCTGACGGTCGTTTCGGACATGGCCACGGCACCGGGCGGCCGGAAGCCGTTGTCCGGGAACTCATCCCATTCGAAGCCCAGACTGTTGCGGGTCAACGAAGCCGTCTGGCCTTGCTGAAGATTGGCGATGTCAGAGTTTCGCCACAGCCGCATCGAGGCGTACCGCCATGGGACGGTGATGGTGTCCTCGGCGTAGGCGTTGACGCGGAACAGGGTGCCGGTCACCGCGTTCTCCGGGCGACCGCCGTCCGAGGGCGGCGAGAGCCGCGGGTCGCGCCACGTACCGGTCCACTCCGTGCTCGGGTCGATCTTCGTGCCCGCCTTGGTCTCCTTGTAGCAGACCATCGTGCGGTACGCCGTACTTGTGCCGTCGATGCTGGGCTCGAAGCGGGTCTTCCAGAACATCTCGTTACCGCTGAAGAACGCCAGGTTCATCCCGGCTTCCCGGGCCTGCTCCACCCCGGCCCGCTGTGGACCGTTCCAGTACTCGTCGTGCCCGGAGGAGACGAAGGTCTTGTGGTTGAGCAGCAGCGCAGGATTCCGGCTGGTGTCCACACTGGACAGATAGCTGACGTCGTAGCCGTTGCGCTCGATCCACCGCACCATCGGCAGTTCGTCGTTCTGGAAGTTCTGCATGCCGCTATTCAGGTAGGGCCGATTGTAGCTGACCTTGTACGCGCGTCCATCCGAGGATCCGGAGAAGGACCCGGTGTACAAACTGTTGCCGCCGTAGGTGTTGTAGGCCTGCCACGTCTGGTCCGAGGTCTGGACGGCGATGTCCGAGGTCGAGGCATCGTCGCGGACCACGAACGGGAACTGGTTGACGCCGAACCCGTCATCGCGGAGGAAGTTTGCGACGTAAAGGCCGGACACGGCATTGCCCGGAACAGGCCAGGTCGCCGACACCGCCCAGTTGCCACAGTCCACGAGACCGGTCGTGGACTGGTTGATGCACGCGGGCTGGTTCTGCGGCAGCGGGACAGCCGGATTTACGGTCCCCATCCTTCGGGCGCCGTCACCGCCGTACCACCCGAGCCGGTAGATCTCGATGTGCCACGAAGTCGACGGTGTGCGCACCTTGAAGGGCAGGACGTCCCCCGCGCGCACACTCGCACTCGTGCCGTACCCGGCTATGTCGCCGTAGGTCGAGCCGACCATCCAGTCGCTCTGCGGGCTGCCCGGTTTGCTGTTCTCGCACACCACGGGATTCCGGCCCGGGTCGCAGGGACCGGGCGCGGCCTGGGCGGCGGACGTCGTGAGGACAGCGGGAACCAGGGCCGCGACGGCGAGGCAGACGAGACCGGCGACGAATGGATGCACACCGCGCCGAGCCTTGCTCATGTCGCCCCCGGGAATGAATAGGTCTCTTCGTGCTACGCAGAGTAGTCCTGACTCCCACCAAGTGCCAATTCAACGTCGGCTGGCACGTGGTCGCGAAGAACGGCTACGCTCCGTAGCCGAATCCGAGGATATGCGCTCCCCGAGGTGACGGTCGCAACGCGACCAGGAAAGACTCCGGCATGTTCTGCGCGCCTACCCTCATTGGAGATGGAGACCCGTGCTACGCCCGACTCTGTACGCCGTGCTGCTCCCGCTCACCGCCGCGCTGTTGCCGATCAGCCTCGCTGCGGCGGCGGCGGACCGTCCTACGGCGGCAACGGCTGTCGTGTTCACGAGCGATCGTGACGGGGACAGTGACCTGTACTACCGATCCCGCAACGGGGTGGTCGTGGCGCTGACCCGCAACGACGCCAGCGACTTCGGTGCGGTCTACTCCCCCGACGGCCGGCTGCTGGCCTTCGCCAGCGATCGCGACGGTGACGAGGAGATCTTCGTGATGCCGGCCACGGGTGGCCGGGCATTCCAGCTGACCCGCAACAGCCTCACGCCTGACGGGTCGCCGGCACGTGACCTCGCCCCGACCTGGTCGCCGGACGGCGCCCGGATCGCCTTCGCGAGTAACCGCCAGGGCGGCGAGCCGGAGATCTGGGTGACCGACCTCGACGGCGACAACCAGACCAGGCTGACGACGACCGAACCGTTCGTCTTCGACACGGAGCCGTCGTGGTCACCCGACGGGCAGTTTATCGCGTTCACGAGCAACCGGGTCGGCGACTCCAACGTCGAGATCTTCCGGATGCGACCGGACGGCTCCGACGTACGCCGATTGACCACCACCGCGGACGGGATCAGCGACAGCGGCCCGGACTGGTCGCCCGACGGGACTCGGGTCGCGTTCGCCAGTACCCGCGGCGGGCAGCAGGTCAGCCAAGACCTGTTCGTCATGAACGCCGACGGCTCACAGGTCCGCGCCGTCACCGGCGACCCCGTCCTCGACGAGGTCTTCCCGAAGTGGACCTCAGACGGTGCGCAGCTGATCTTCCAGACCTTCGCCGGCGTCGTCAGCGGTCGCAGCGAGGACGTCTGGGTGGCCGACGCCGACGGCAGCAACCGCCGCGCGATCGTCACCAGCCCGGCCGCTGACTTCCTCCCCGACCCCCGTCCGACCAGCTAGCTGCACCGGAATGAGCGAGCAGCTGCGCGCCGCGCTGGCCGACGAGCTGGCCGACGTCCGCGGCCGGGAGATCGGCCCGGCCGTACGCCGGTTGATCGCCAGCTACCGCTCCGGCGAGATGCCGATCGCGCCGATCCTGGACAGCCCCGAGGCCGTGACGGCGTACGCGGCGTACCGGATGCCGGCGACGTACGCCGCGGTCAGCAGGGTGCTCAGCCAACTGGGGCAGCTCGAGCCACGCACGATGCTGGACCTCGGCGGCGGGACCGGGGCCGCGGCGTGGGCGGCGACGGCGGCGTTCCCGAGCCTGCAGACGGTGACCGTGACCGATCAGTCCACCCACGCGCTCGACTTCGGACAACGACTCGCCGGTACGTCGACAGTGCTGGCCGCGGCTCGATTCCAGCCGCTGGCCCTCGGCCCGGCCACCACCGTGGAACCGGCCGACCTCATCACGATGGCCTACCTGCTGGGTGAACTCGACCCGCCGACGCAGGAGCGTCTGATCGGGCAGGTTGCCGTCGCGGCGCGGATTGCCGTCGTCGTAGAACCCGGGACACCGGCCGGCTACCGCCGGGTGCTCGCCGCGCGAGACGCCCTGATCAAGGCCGGCATGCGCGTCCTCGCGCCCTGTCCGCACTCGAGCGGTTGCCCGCTGGCCGGCGGGCGCGACTGGTGCCACTTCGCGGCCCGGCTGGACCGCTCCACGTTGCACCGGCAGGCCAAGGACGCCGAACTGCGGCACGAGGACGAGAAGTTCTCCTATGTCGTCGCTACGCGCGGAGGCGCAGAGGAGGTCGTCGCCGCACGGGATTCCATGCTCGAGCCTGTGACGGGTCGGGTGCTGCGGCATCCCGTCACCCGCAAGGGTCTCGTCACGATGACCGTGTGCACGCGGACCGACGGCGTCGTCCAGACTCCCGTGGCCAAGAGCCGCCCGCTGTACCGGGCGGCGCGCAATGCCCGCTGGGGCAGTCCGTGGCCGCCGACGCAGCCGCCACCATGACGCGTCGTCCGGTGCCCGGCTTTCATCTGGTCGCCGCCGGTACGGCGGAGATCCTCGGCGACGCGGACCGCGCCGGCTGCTGGATGTTGCTGGTTGACGGGACGCCGCAGTCGCACGTGGACCTCGACGACCCGACGTACCTGGACTTCGAGTACGTGCGCAGGATCGGGCATGCCATCGACCTCGCCGGCCCGGCCGGGCAGCCGCTGGCCGTCGTACACCTCGGAGCCGGTGCACTCACGCTGGCGCGGTACGTCGCCGCCACCCGGCCGGGATCACGCCAGCGCGCCTTCGACAACGACGCCGCGCTGATCGAACTCGTCCGCCGTGAACTGCCGCTGGACCGCAGAGCACGCGTGACGGTCCGGGCAGCCGATGCCCGGGAGGGGCTCGTCAGTCTCCCCGCAGGGTCGGCCGACGTCGTGGTCGCCGACGTCTTCCGGGGCGCACGAACGCCGGCGGCGCTGACCTCGCGCGAGTTCTTCGCCGACGTCGGCCGGGTGTTGCGTCCGGCCGGTGTCTGCGCGGTGAACATGGGCGACGGCCCGCCACTGAGCTTCAGCCGGTCGCTGCTGGCCACGCTCGGCTCCGTGTTTGCACACGTCTGCGTGCTCGGCGATCCGGCGGTGCTGCGCGAGCGGCGCTACGGCAACCTGGTCTGCCTGGGATCGGCCAGTCCGCTCCCGTTGCGCGGGTTGATCCGCCGCTGCGCCGGCGACCCGGCGCCTGGCCGGGTCGTCGCCGGAGCCGACCTGGTCCGGTTCGTCGGGCGGGCCCGGGTGATCGACGACGCCGCTGCCGTCGATTCGCCGGCGCCGCCTGTCGGTCTGTTCAGCAAGCCGCCGCGCTAGTCCAGCTGCATCTGCATGGCGCCGCCGGTGCGCCCCCGCTCCACCGCGACGATCTCGGCCACCACGGACAGCGCGATCTCCGCCGGTCCCCGACTGCCGATGTCGAGGCCGCATGGGGAATGCAGCCGGTCCACGTGATCGGCCGGTACGCCGTCGTCCCGGAGCCGCTGCATGACCATCGGCGCATGCCGGTGGCTGCCGAGCATTCCCACGAAGAACGCCGGCCCGGCGAGTGCCTGCCGCAGTACCGCGTCGACGTACTGCGCGTCGTGGTCGGACAGCACCACCGCGTCGGCCGGCCCGGCGGGCGACGCCTCGAACGCCGCCAGCCCATCCTCGTGCAGCAGTACGGCGCGCCGGCCCAGGAACTTCGCCAGCTCGACAACGCCACGGCCGATCGGGTTATCGCCAAAGACGATCACAGCCGGCGGCGGCTCGTGCAGTTCGGCGAACAGCTCGAGCGCCTGCTCCTGCCCGTGCCCGAACACCATCCGCCGGCGCAAGGTCGCCGCCTCGCCGGAACCGGCCAACTCCGCGGCAAGAGCGATCCCGGCGGTGTCGAATTCCGAGCAGCCCAGCGTTCCGGCCAGCACCTGCCCGTCGGCCACCGCCAGCTTCGCCCCGGCGTACGACGGGGGTTCGCCCTCGACCGCGACCACGGTGACCAGCACGCTGCGGCGGCCGGCCTCGCGGGTAGCGCTCAGGGTCTGCAGGATGTCCACCCGCAGCAGCCTAACGTCCGTACCGTTGACTGCTATGGCGCTCAGATCTACGCAGGCATCGGTCCTGCCGAGGCGGATGCTCGGCCAGGAGATGGTGCTCGTGCTGGCGCTGTCGCTGGGCGCGTCGGCCATCTACTCGATCATCGACATCGTCGCCGCGCTCAGCGCTCCCACGCCATTGGCCGAGCAGACCTCGACGCTGAACGCATCACAGGCGCCGGACCGGCCCTACCTCGACCTCACCCTGCAGCTGGTCCGGATCGGGCTGCACGTCGTACCCGCCCTGCTCGCCATCCACTTTCTGTCGCGCACGAATGCCCCGGCATTGCGGGGGATCGGCCTCGACTGGCACCGGCCCGGCTGGGACAGCGGGGTGGGCGCCGGACTGGCGCTGCTGATCGGCGTACCAGGGCTGCTCTTCTACTTGCTCAGTCGCGAACTCGGGATCAACACGACCGTCGTCGCCACGGGTCTGCCC
>JACCXW010000346.1 GCA_013696785.1 Geodermatophilaceae bacterium
TCCATCGCGTGGTCATCACGTGGTCATCGCGCCAAAGCGTGACGTACGCCGCCAGAAGCCGCCGACAAGCAGATGTTCGGCACTACGCGAGTATGGCCCGGTGTCAGCCACGCTGGTCGAGCGCAGCATCAGAGTGAGCGCCGCCCCTCCCATCGACCTCTATGTCGCGGAGACACCTGCAGCAGCCGACCACACCCTGCTGGTCATCCATGGCGGACCCGACTGGGACCACACCTATCTGATCGAGCCGCTGCGCGGCCTCGGCAGCCGCCGCCACATCATGTGGCCTGACCTCCGCGGGTGCGGACGATCCACTCGAGGTCTGGCTCCCCATGACTGCTCAGCGGAAGCAGTCGTACGTGACCTACTCGCGTTGGTCGATCAGTCACATGTGTCCACCATCGATGTCCTGGGCTTCTCGTACGGCGGCTGCGTGGCGCAACGGCTGGCACTGACCGCTCCCGATCGCATTCGGCGTCTGATCATCGCTTCCAGCACCGCGGTCCCGTTGCCAGCAGATGCTTTCGCCGGCTGGACCGAGCGTGAACGCATGGTCAAGCCCGTCGAGGAGATCTGGGATCGATCGGCGCTGGAAGGTGCGGCGCTGACTCGGTCCGCCGCATATGCGGCGTTGCCGATGTCCGTCTCGCGTGCCCAGTCGTGTCCGGAGTGGAAGCGACGCCTCGACACGATCCGGTTTTCCGGCGACTGGTTGAACGCCTGGCGCACCGGGACACTGGGCACTGCCCTACCGGTCGACGCGCCGGCGCGCTTGAAGGCACTGAACACACCGATCCTGTTCCTGCATGGGCGCCAGGACATGGTCTTTCCGGTGGACCTGGCCGTCCGAGCCGCCGATCTCATCCCTCAGGCTCGCTGCGTCATCGTCGAGAACGCCGGGCACATGGCCCACGTCGACCAGCCGGTGAAGTGGCTGTCAGCGGTCAGTGCGTTCCTGTGAGCGTGCTGTAGTCAGGCCGGCTTTCGCGACGTACTCAAGCGGTGTGCAGCAGACCTTCGCTGCGGGCGACTCGAGCGGCGGTCCAGACCGTCACGGTGACGGCGGTTGCGGTCATCGTGATCAGCACCACGCTCTTGAGCACGACGAAGGTCACCAGCGAGTGCGACTGCAGCAACCAGAAGGTGATTGCGGCCTTCGCGAGGATCACCGTGGCCCATAGCAACGTCAGTCGCCACAACAGCGTCCGGATGCGCGGGCGAGCGGCGATATCGGCGTTCATCGGATAGAAGTCGCCGGCGAGTCGGGCCACGATGGGGCGGGCCGTTGCCAGCGACAGGAAGAAGACGGTCGCCAGCACGGTGTCACTGAGGATCGGCTGCAAGAAGTAGAAGAAGGTGCCCCCGGTGGCGTACGCCACTGCCGTACGAGCCGTCAACGCGAGCCCGGTGAGGAGCAGTAAACCCGACATCCGGCGCTTCGTGAGCGCACGCCAGGCCATCCCGAGGTAGCACCAGGCGAGAGCTGCTCCGAGCGCCCACGAGATGTTGAGCGTGACCAGGCACACGTAGAAGAGCGCTGCTGGGGCGACGATGGCGTTGAGAAGGTTCAGGCTCAGGTGCCCGACAACACGTTTGAGGCTGGGGGACTCGTGGGGTCGGACACGCTGCATGTACGAGGCCCGTCTCGACTAGTCCGAGCAGCCGCCCGGCGTTCGCCGGGAACCACAAAGACGACGGTTCGCGCTCGGAAATCCCTCGGTACTCGAAGCCTACCCGCCGAATCGAATTCGAATCAGGTTTCCGCCGCCTTGTTGCAGGGCCGGTCCCTCGATCGACGTTGGCGGTGTCCGTCAAGGTCTCGGATCGTCGCAAGGGGATGGGCGGGGCGTCCGTGCGTCCGCTGCGGTGGAACCCGCCGGCGCGGGGGTGCGTCACAGCGCCAGCAGGCGACTCGCGCCTACGGCAGTTCGAGCGGGCTCCGCTCGCGAGAGGAGTACGCGATGGGTTCGACAATTACGGTGAGCATCCGCAGCCTTGCGGTGAGCGCGGCCGTGGCGATCGCCGTCGTGATGGCCTACGCCATCGGATCGGCTCAGTCGGGCGGGACGCCGGCCTTCGCAGCCGGCAACGCGGTTCCTGGAGGCACACCCACCATCGTGATGACCGGCAGTGGCGAGGCAACCGGGATCCCCGACCAGCTGACGTTCTCGCTGTCCATCGGCGCCAACGCCGCAGATGTCTCCACGGCGCTCGCCTCCTCCAACCGGGTCACCCGCGACGTCCTGCAGGCGGTGCGTGACCAGGGGATCGACGTCGAGGACATCCAGACCACCGGATTGTCCATCGACGCCAACTACGACTACAGCGGCGAGGGGCCGCCGGTGCTCACGGGTTACCGAGCGTCCCAGAAGTTGTCGGTGCTCGTCCGGTCGCTACCCGACGCCGGCTCGACGATCAGCGCGGCGGTAGAGGCCGGCGGAAACGCAGTCCGGCTGAGCGGCGTACAGCTCAAGATCGGTGACCCGGACGCCCTGATGCGTGAGGCCAGGGACGCTGCGTTCGCGGAGGCAAAGGCCAAGGCCGAACAGTACGCAGCGGCGACCGGCCGCCAGCTCGGCGACGTCACGTCGGTGCGGGAAGTGGCGGCCAAGTCGCCTGCCTACCAGGACTTGGCGTACCGGTCGGCCGGACTTGTGGCCGCCGACTCAGCGGTGCCGATCAAGGCCGGCTCCGCCGAGCTCGAGGTCACCGTCTCCGTCGTCTGGTCGTTCGTCTAGGAGCCCCGCCAGCGCCAGGCAACCGTCGGTCGCCCCGCGACTCCGCCGAAGCACTCGTGCGCGCAGTCACCCCGGCCGTCATAAGTCTCGGATTGTCGCAAGAGGTTGTGCGCGGGCGGTCAGCGCAGGAGTAACGCGACGGCTAGGGCGTAGGCGAGGACCAGTGCAGCGCCGACCCGATGGCCGATGCGGCGTCGGTACGCGAGGGCCACCGCGG
>JACCXW010000344.1 GCA_013696785.1 Geodermatophilaceae bacterium
AGTCGCTCCCGAACAGCTGCGCGGGCGGAACCTGGACGAAGGCCTGCCGGCCGACCACTGGAGCGGCACGCCGCAGGATCGACGAGGGCAGGCTGGTCGCCGGTAGGCGACGGGCCAGCCCCCCGGCGAGCGAGGCCGCTGCGGGCAGCGCACTCAGGCGCAGCCGGGTGCTCGTCGGCAGGCCGGCCCACAGGCGGGGCAGCTGACGGACGTGCCAGTGCCACAACCGGATCGGCTCGGGTACGCCGTACATCGACCCTTCGGGTGTCACGTACACCCACTCATCGCCGACGTAGCGTGCTCCGCGCTCGGCAGCGAAAGCCAGCAGGGTCTCGGTCTTGCCGCCCTTGGCCCACCCGGTCGCGAGGACGCCGACGTCATCGGTGGTGACGAACGCCGCGGCGTGCAGCGGCAGCACACCGTTCGTCACTGCGATCATGTTGACGATGGCGAGCAGGTGTGGCACGAACCCGGCGCGCCGCTCGCAGACGATGTGGATGCCGGTGCCGATGTCGCCCAGCGGAAGCAGGGTCCGCGCGGGCACGCCGTCGCGGCCCCGCAGTACGTAGAAGGCGCGCTCGGTGAACCCCGCCCCCAGCCAATCGACGTAGGTCATGGCGGAGTCGTCGTCGATGCGGTCCACGAACCGCACGGTGATGTCGGGATCACGCAGCAACGGTTTCTGCAAGGGACCGATCTGCCGGGTGAGGATCGCCACGTCCCCGGGGCGGTCATCCAGCAGTCGCAGTCCCACGAAGCCGTGCAGGTCGAAATCCACATGCGACAGCCAGTGGAGGCCCGGCGCAGCCTGTGGAGTCGGGGTCACCCGGCTCACCGGCGCTGCCGCTGGGCGTGGGCTCGGATAAGAATCGCCTTCGGCAGACCGCGCCAGAAGCCCAACCCCCATGCCAGGTGCATGCTCAGGAATGCCGGCGCCACCCGCGCTCGCTCGGCTGCGGAGTCCAGGTTGCGGGCAGTCTGCGCGGTGGCCACGGCCAACGCCGCGGCGTAGGGCGCCAGCATCGCCATCGCTCGCCCGGGTCGCCGCAGACCCACCGCCGCCGCGAGCGCGGCGTAGACGACGAACGCCGGCGGCATCAGGTGCCGGACCTTGTTCGATCGAGGGTGCATGACCATGACCGCTACCTTGCCGGTCCCGTAGCGCAGGTACTGACCGAACAGATCGCGGATGGACTGCCGGCAGTGCCAGCTGATGACCACCTCCGGATCGAACAGCAGCGACATCCCGGCCAGCCGGACTCGGTGATCGAATTCGTAGTCCTCGTTGACGACCAGCCGCTCGTCCCACCCACCGAGTGTGCGGACGACATCGATGGGATAGGCGCCGAACGGTATGTGCTCCACCTCGCGGGTGGCGGTCCCGTGATGGTAGGTCGAATTGCCCACCCCGAACCGACTCTCCATGACCGCCGCGATGGCGCGGCCAGCCGGCGTCACACCCTTGCCTACCTTCCGGCCGCCCACGCCACCCCAGCGGTTCTCCGAGAGCCGCTCCACCACACGACCCACATAGGTCGGATCGATCCTGGAGTGCGCATCCACTCGAACCATCCACGGGCCACGCACGTGCGGTATGGCGAGGTTCAACGACGCCGGGATACCGGGGCGGTTGTTGTGCAGCAGCTCGATGCGGGGGTCGTCGACCATGTGGGCCTTGACCACCTCGAGGGTCCGGTCTGTGGACCCCCCGTCGATGACGATGATCTGCAGCTCGGCGTAGTCCTGGCTCCGGATGGCGGTGAGGCACTCGCCGATGAAGTCTTGCTCGTCCAAGGCCGGGATCACGACGCTGACGAGTTCGGCCGCAGCGGGCGCCGTCGCCGTCACGCCGGCACCCGTTCGAGCAAAGGCAGCGTCACGCAGAGTTCTCCTAAGTGATCAGTTCACCCAGTGAAGCATCCAGCGGTCCCAACTGACAACACAGACGGTAAGAATACTTCGTACTGTGTTTGAGTGCTCAGCCATACAGCGCCGGCAGGCGACCTCAGGCGGGTGCGGAGCCCACTCCCGAGGAGGCGCGGTGCCTCATGGACCTACCGGACGGACTGGCGTTGGCCACACGGGGCCTACCCTCCCGCCGGACCATGAGCAGCCGGTCTGACGCCAGTCCCCCGAGATGCTCGGTGACCGCGGCGCGGAGGACCCGCTCGGAGACGCCGTGAGCCACGACGAGGATCGCGGCGCTCGTACCGCTGGGTGCGACCACGTCAAGGGGGTTGGGTCCATCGACCAGAGTGATGTCGGCGCTCGGTACCTCCCGACGCAGCGGGTCTGCGATGTCGCTGAGGCTGACCTCTTCCCCGGGGAATCCCTGGGCCGCCGCGCCGACCTCCGCAGCGGCGACCAATCGCACCGGGCGGACCCGCCCGAGCACCCTGGCCATGGCGACGCACAGCTGCCGGCGGAGGCCATCGGCCTTGCCCGCGTGCATGAGCAGGACGGTCTCGGGGTGCATGGCCAGCAGTCGCCGGCAGGCAGGGACCAGCCCGCTCACCTCTCCGGCCGGCGGAAGTTGGTGTGCCCGCGTCCGCGGCAAGGTGACCGTTCCGAGAACGGAGACCCCGGTGAGCTCTGCGGCGTCTGCGGCGTCCAGGACGGGCCGACGCAGGACCAACAGCAACGAGACCAGCGCCAGCCCCAGGAACACCCCAGCGGCCAAGCCGACGATCAGCGCGACCGGTGTGCCAGCCAGTCGCGCGACCGGCTGCGCCGGCGGCACGGCCTTGCTTTGCACGTTGAACTGGCC
>JACCXW010000369.1 GCA_013696785.1 Geodermatophilaceae bacterium
CCCGCGTCCTCCGGCGGCTCAACAGGGCTTCTACGGGCGTAGTGCGCGTCGTCCTACTCGGCCCCACCGATCCTGCGCACAGGTCGGTGCGACGGGCCCAGCTGCTGTGAGATGTTCCGCCGTCCCCGCAGCCGGGTCCGGCGGTGATCCTCCTAGCGATGCCAGATTCCGAGCCGGAGGCACTCCCGGGCTGACAGACCCGCTTTGCTACTTAGGCAGCAAGAGCGAAGTCACGCTGACTATTGTCGGCGCTTAGTTTTTTTGCGACATTTCGTGGTTAACGAGATCATCGTCGCCTTCCTCGGCCCGCTTCCCCTGTCTCGACGTCCGGAGTCGAGACCAATCACCCCCTGGTAAGTGCCGCCAGCCTAACGCCCCGTGGAACGCAGATCATCCCGCTGAGACCTCGCGGACCCAGCTGGTGCTGCTGTGTACCGTGCGGAACCCGATCCGCTCGTACAACCCCAGGGCACCGGTGCCGTTGGCGCTGTCGACGTCCAGGCCCGCCTGCTCGTACCCGGCGGCGCGATAGTCCGCCAGTGCGTGCGACAGCAGCGCGCTGGCCACGCCCTTGCTGCGGGACTGCGGCAGCGTGCCGAGTTGGCCGATGTAGGCCGTCCGGTAGCCCGCGGCCGCCGCGTCGGCGTCGTAGAAGTAGGCCAGCAGGTAACCGGCAACGGCCGCGTCCCCGTCGAGCACCAGGTAGCTCAGCTCGGAACGGAAGGCTCGCTTGCCGGTGAACCACTGCTTCCACGAGGCCGGGTCGCGCTCTGTCGATCCGAAGTGGTCCCGGAACGCCGTGTTGTGCGCGCGTCGTACCTCCTCGTCCCGGTCGAAGGTGAACGGCACGACCCGCAACGGTGCTGCCGGATCGCGTGGCGTGGGAGCGTCGCTTCGCAGGTCTCGCTCCATGTCGAAGAAGTGCCGGAGTGGCTGGAGTCCCGCCGCCTTGACCAGTGCCACCGCAGAGGGGATGTGGTCGTACCAGGGGACGGTGATCCGGGCCGGGTGCTGCGGATGGCGCTGAGCGTGCATGGCCTCGGCGCGCTGCAGCTGCTCGTGCAGCAGCCGCCGGCCGACCCCCCGACCGCGGTACGACGGATGAACGGTGCCGAAGCAGTAGACGGTGTCCACGTCCCAGACCTGAGTGGCGCCGTGAACCGCTCCGACGGCGATCAGTCGACCCTCGTCGAACACGCCCCAGCTATCGGTGGCCAGGTCGACGGACTCGTCCTCGATCTGCTCGGCCAGGTCCTCCGCGGACTCGTTCTCGCCGGTCTGGTCGACCAGCTCCACGGCGGCGAGCAACTCCGCCCACGCCGGCACGTCCTCGGCGGTCAGCGAGCGCCAATGCAGCGATGTCACGGTTTCGGGCATAGCGGACACGGTAGATCCGATCCACACCTCGGGCACCCGAGTTATCCGCTCGGCAGCCGACCCGGTCAGCGCGTGGGAAGTGTCCGGACGAAGCTCGTGCGCTTGCGCGCGACCCGGAAGCCGAGCCGCGAGTAGATGCCGAGTCCGCCGATATCGCTCTCACCGTCGACGTCGAGCACGGCGCGGCTGAAACCCGCCTTGCGGTAGGCATGCAGCGCCTGGCCGATGAGCGTCGTACCGATGCCCTGCCGGCGGAAATCCGGAATCGTCCCCACCTGGCCGATCCACGCCTCCCTGCGTCCGTCCGCCGTGGTGTCGGCCTCGTAGAAGTAGGACAGCAGGAACCCGACGACCCGCTCCCCGTGCAGAACCAGCCGGCTCAGGTCCGCCCGGAAGGCGCGGCTGCCGGTGAACCACTGAGCCCACCCGTCGCGGTCCTGCTCCACGGCCCCGAAATTGCCGGCGAACGCGGCGTTGTAGGCCAGCCGCAACTCCTCGTCGCGGCCGGCGTCGTAGCCGACGACGTCGAGACCCGGACCTGGCGCAGGCACGTCGGGCAGCGGGTCGGACAGGTCGCGTTCCATGTCGAACCAGTGCCGCAGCGGCGTCAGCCCAGCGGCCTTGACCAGTTGGACATGGTCCGGGCAGTGGTCGTACGGGCGGACGACGACTCGGCCGATCACGTCCGGATGCCGCTCCGCGTGCAGTGCGGCGGCACGATGCAGTTGCCGGGCGAAGATGCCGCGGCCGACACCTTCACCGCGGTGGCTGGGCTGCACCGTCCCCCACAGTTCGACGACATGGACGTTGCGGACCACCCCGCGGGCCCGCACGACACCCATACCGACAAGGTCAGGCCCGTCGAACACGGCCACGCTGTCGATGGCCAGATCGAGCGTCTCGTCGTCGAACTCATCGGCAAGATCGGCCACGTCGTAGTGCTCGCTGGTCTCGTCGACCCGCTCGGACTGGTCGAGCAACCGCACCAACGCAGGGATGTCGGCACGGGACAGCGCCCGCCAAGTCAGGTGGTTACTCATCTCTGGGCGGCAGGCCGAGCAGCCGAGCGCCATTGTCGTACAGCACGCCACGCATCCATTCCGCCCCCAAGTCGAGGCGGTGCAACGCCTCGATCTGATGAGCGTAGGCGTAGGGGATCGTCGGGAAATCTGTTCCGAGCACGATGCGATCCCGCATCTCGTCCAGGCGTGGAGGCAAGTCACCGGGAAGCGGCGCGAACCGCTCGACGTAGTCGGTGCCGAACATCGTCGTGTCCAGATGCACCCGGTCGAACCCGACGGCGAGGTCCAGATGCTCGTGATACTCGTGCATGCCCATGTGTGCGATGACGGCGGTCAGGCGCGGATGCCGCGCCAGCACGGCTTTGACAGGTTTCGGACCCGTGTGCGGTCCCGGCATCGGACTCGATCCACTGTGGATGGTCACCGGGAGGCAGGCATCGGCGAGCAGGCCCCACACCGGGTCGAGCACGGGGGCGGCCGGGTCGAAGCCGCCGACCTGCACGTGCACCTTGAACATCCGGGCGCCGCCCTCGATCGCCGCTTCGACGTAGTCCACCACCCCCGGCTCAGGAAAGAAGGTCGCCGACTGCACGCAGTCCGGCGTACGGCGGGCGAAGTCGGCCGACCACTCGTTGAGCCAGGCAGCCATTCCCGGCTTGTGCGGGTACGGGAGCGACGGGAACGCCAGTACGCCGAGGGTCCGCAGCCGAGCCAGCCGCTCCTGCTCGGACAGCCGGTACTCGACCGGCCACGAGGCCCCGTAGTTCTCCTCGCCCGCGTCGAAGTACGCCCAGACCTTCTGCTGCATCCGCTCGGGCAGGAAGTGCACGTGCATGTCGACGAGACCCGGAAGCCCCAGCCCGCGCCAGTACGCCGGCACCTCCGCGTCGCTGCGAGGCGCTGTCACAAGTCCTAGTCTCTGCCCTTCGCCCGCCGGCCCAGGGCCTTGGCGATCTCGCGGTTGGCGTCCCGTGTGGCCAGATCCTGCCGTTTGTCGTAGCTTCGCTTGCCCTGGGCGAGGGCGATCTCCACCTTCACCTTCCCGTCCTTGAAGTACAGCCGGAGTGGTACGAGGGTGAGCCCGCTCTCCCGCGTCTTGCCGATGAGCCGGTCTATCTCCGCCTTGTGCAGCAGCAGTTTCCGGACCCGTCGCGGCTCGTGGTTTGTCCACGTCCCCTGGGTGTACTCCGGGATGTGCACGCCGTGCAGGAAGACCTCGCCGCCGTCGATCGTCGCGAAACCGTCTACCAGCGAAGCCCGCCCGGCCCGCAGCGACTTGACCTCGGTGCCGGTCAGTACGACCCCGGCCTCCAGCTCCTCGAGGATCGTGTAGTTGTGCCGTGCCTTGCGGTTCTGGGCGATCAAAGCGTTGCCGGCCTCGCGGGGCATCTCAGAGCCGGACGTACAGGCGCAGCGTGACGTACGCCGCCATGCTGGCCAGCAGGACGCCGCAGGCCGCGATGATGGGGCTGACGATGAGGATGCTGCTCCAGTCGATCGGCGGGATGATGCCGGCCTGGATCGGTCCGGCCAGGGTCTCGTCGACGAACAGCACCTTGGCCAGGGCGAGCCCGCCGAAGGCGAGCAACGCGCCGATGAACCCGGCCAGGGCGGCCTCCAGGATGAACGGCAATTGGGTGTACCAGCGGGAGGCACCGACCAAGCGCATGATCCCGGTTTCGGTGCGCCGGGTGAACGCGGCCAGCTGGATCGTGTTGGAGATCAGCAGAATGGCGGCCAGCGCCTGCACCACCGCCACCGCGATCGTCGCGTTGCGCATGCCGTTGAGCAGGCCGAAGAGCCGGTCCAGGAAGTCACCTTCGTCCTTGACGGACTCCACTCCGGCCGCGCCGGTGAACTCCTGGGCGATGACGTCGTACCGCTCGGGGTTGAACAGCTGGACCCGGAAGGACTCGGGCAGCGCATCGGGCGGGGTGCTGTTGACCAGCTCCGGCTGCTCCCGGAACTGGAGCTTGAAGCGTTCGTAGGCCTCTTCCTTGCTCTCATACAGGACGGTCTGGACCTCTTGGGAGTCGTCGAGCCCGGTTTTGATCGCGCTGCGCTGGGCATCGGTCACGTCATCGGTCAGGAAGATCGAGACCTGCACCTTGTCGTAGTAGATCGTCTTCATCTCACTGATCTGACCCGCGATGAGCAGGCCGGCGCCGAGCAGGCCGAGTGAGATCGCCGTGGTGATGATCATGGCGATGGTCATGGTGAGATTCCGGCGCAGCCCGGTGGCCACCTCCGAAAGGACGAAGTTCGCGCGCACTCGCCCTACCGTCCTACGCCGTACACGCCGCGGGCCTGGTCACGCGTGACCCTGCCCATGGTGAGCTCGATGACCCGCCGCCGCATGGCATCGACGATGTTCGAGTCGTGGGTTGCCATCACGACCGTCGTGCCGGTGCGGTTGATCCGCTCGAGCAGCAGCATGATGTCCTGGCTCGTCTCGGGATCGAGGTTGCCGGTCGGCTCGTCGGCCAGCAGCACGAGCGGCCGGTTCACGAACGCCCGGGCGATGGCCACCCGCTGCTGCTCGCCACCGGACAACTCGTGCGGCAACCGGTTCGCCTTGCCTTCCAGGCCGACGAGCTGCAACACCTCGGGAACGACCCGCTTGATGGTGTGCTTCGGCTTGTTGATCACCTCGAGCGCGAACGCCACGTTGTCGGTGACCGACTTCTTGTCCAGCAGCCGGAAGTCCTGGAAGACGCAGCCCATCGTGCGGCGCAGCTTCGGCACCTGCCACTTGGTCATCTTGTTCAGATGCTTGCCGGTCACGTGGATCTCGCCCATGGTTGGCGCCTCTTCTTTGAGCAGCAGGCGCAGCAGCGTCGACTTTCCCGACCCCGAGGCCCCGATGACGAACACGAACTCGCCCTTCTCGATGTCGATGGTGATGTCTTCGAGGGCGGGCCGCGTGCTCGCGGGGTAGAGCTTGGTGACGTTCTCGAGGTGGATCACGAGGGGCCAGTGTAGCCGCGCAAACCTGAAGTCACGGTCAAGCGCGAGGCTGTGCGGCGGCTTCCGTGGTCCGCTTCCACCGGATCCCGGCCTCCAGGAAGGCGTCCAGATCGCCGTCGAGGACGGCCGCGGTGTTCCCGGTTTCGTACTCCGTCCGCAGATCCTTGACCATCTGGTAGGGGTGCAGGACGTAGCTGCGCATCTGGTTTCCCCAGGAGTTCGAGCCGTCTCCGCGCAGCAGATCCAGCTCCGCCCGCTGCTCGATGCGCCGCAGGTCGAGCAATCTGGACTGCAACACCCGCATCGCCGCAGCGCGATTCTGCAGCTGCGACTTCTCGTTCTGGCAGGACACCACGAGTCCGGTCGGCAGGTGCGTGATCCGTACGGCGGAGTCCGTGGTGTTCACGCTCTGCCCGCCCGGTCCGGAGGAGCGGAACACGTCGACGCGGATGTCGCTGTCGGGGACCTCGACGTGGTCGTCCTGTTCGACGACCGGGACCACCTCGACGCCGGCGAACGACGTCTGCCGGCGGCCCTGGTTGTCGAAGGGGCTGATCCGAACCAGCCTGTGCGTGCCCTGCTCCACCGACAGCGTGCCGTAGGCGTAGGGCGCCTTGACGGCGAACGTGGCCGACTTGATGCCGGCCTCTTCGGCGTAGGACGTGTCGTAGACCTCGGTGGTGTGGTTGTGTCGCTCCGCCCACCGCAGGTACATCCGTAGCAGCATCTCGGCGAAGTCGGCGGCATCCACTCCCCCGGCCTCGGACCGGATCGTGACCAGTGCCTCGCGGGAGTCGTACTCACCGTTGAGCAGGGTCCGCACCTCGAGTTCGTCGATCTGCTTGCGAAGCGAGGCGAGTTCCCGCTCCACCTCGGCCTTGGTCGCCGTGTCGTCCTCCTCCTGCGCCATCTCGTGCAGCACGGGGAGATCATCGACGCGATGGCGCAATTCCTCTACCCGGCGGATGTCGCCCTGGACGTAGGACAACCTGCTCGTCACCCGCTGGGCCATCTCGGGGTCGTCCCAGAGGTCCGGCCGCGAGGACTCCTCCTCGAGCTTGGCGGCCTCGACGCGAAGTCGGTCGACGTCTATCACCGCCTCGATCGAGGACAGGGTGATGTCGAGCTCCTTGAGCTCGGCGGGGAGGTCTGCGGCCACGACCGGCGACTTTACGCCCGTCCCGGCGCTCCGCCGGCCATGATCATGGGGTTACGCCGGTCCTGGCCGGTGCAACCCCATGATCATCCGCCGGATACGGGGACGGTTTCCAGCCACTTCAGGACCGCCTTCTCGTAGGCCACGCCGAACTCTGCGGTGGACACTGCGAGCGCCCCGCGGTTGCCCTTGCGTAGCCGGGCGAGGTTCTCCTTATGCTGGTTGAGGGTCGCCTCGTGCTCGGCCTTCGCCCCGGCGAGCAGCGTCCGCAGTTGC
>JACCXW010000387.1 GCA_013696785.1 Geodermatophilaceae bacterium
CCGCTCCGCCGTCGACCTCCCACGTCGTCGTACACACCGCGTCCAGGAACCAGCGGTCGTGGGTGACGACGAGCAGCGCGCCCGGGCGCCCGCCGAGGTACGTCGCGAGCCACGCCACCCCCTCGACGTCGAGGTGGTTGGTCGGCTCGTCGAGGACGAGCACGTCGGTCGGATGGACCAGCTCGGCGGCCAGGGCGACCCTGCGCCGCTCGCCACCGGAGCGCTCGCCGAGGGTCGAGTCCAGCCCGATCCCGGCCAGGCCGAGGCCGTCGAGAACCTGACGTACGGCGCCGTCGCCGGCCCACTCGTGCTCGGCCGCGAAGGCGCTGGGCGGCAGCACCGCCTGGCGCACCGTCGTCGTGGCCGCGAAGTCAACGGCCTGATCCAGTACGCCGATGCGCAGCCCGCCGCGGTGGGTCACGCGGCCGGTGTCCGGTGCCTGCCTACCGGCCAGGACCGCGAGCAACGTGCTCTTCCCGCCACCGTTGACCCCGACGACCCCGATCCGCTGGCCCTGGGCGAGCCCGAGGGACACCTCGTCCAGGACTGTCGTGGTCCCGAAACTCTTGCTCACCCGCTCGAGACTGACGATGTTCATGCCGCCCGAGCTCATCCGGGTGCCGGCGACGCGGGAACCCGGCGCGCGCCGTGGACCGGCCCGTGCACGATCCGGACCGTGCGGCAGACGCCGGCGCCGGCCAGCGCTGCCGCGAGCCGAACCGCGGCGCTGGCGGAGTCCACCAAGAAGGCGCAGGTGGGACCGGATCCGCTGACGAGGCCGGCATATGCGCCGAGATGCTCGCCTTCGCGCAGGGTGGCCCGCAGCGCTGGACGCAGGGACAGTGCAGCCGGTTGCAGGTCGTTGCTGAGCGCCTTGGCGACCGCGCGTGAGTCGCGCACCCGCAGCCCGTTGATCAGTCGCTCCGGTGGCCGGGGCGGCACGGGCTGGTCGCCGCGCAACCGATCCAGTTCGGCGTACACCTCGGTGGTGGACAGTTGGCCCTCGGCCAGCGCGAGCACCCAGTGCCACTCCCCCGTCGCAAGTACCGGGGTGAGCAGTTCCCCGCGGCCGGTGCCCAGCGCCATCCCCCCGTGAAGCAGGAATGGGACGTCGCTGCCGAGCCGCCCGGCCAGCTCGAGCAGCGTCGCGCGGTTCAGCCCGGTCCCCCACAGCTCGTCGCAGGCCACCAGCGCGGCGGCGGCATCGGCGCTGCCCCCCGCCAGCCCCGCGGCCACCGGGATCTCCTTCACCAGTTCCAGGCTGGCATCGGCCGGTACGCCGGCGTACTCGGCCAGCAGTGCCGCCGCTTGCCAGGCAAGGTTGCCGGCGTCGAGGGGAACAAGGGTTGCCCCCTCCCCGCGCACAGAGAGGGACAGCCCGTCAGCAGGAGAGGCGGTGAGCTGGTCGTACATGGAGACGGCGAGGAACACGGTCATCAGCTCGTGGAAGCCGTCGGGACGTCGCGGGCCGATGGACAGGTACAGGTTGATCTTCGCCGGTACGCGGACGACGACCGACCGGCCAACCCCGTTCGACGGGTGCGCTCGCAGCGTCACGGCCCCATCCTGCCCGCGGCGCGGGCCAACGCCACAAACGCGGCAAGGTCCAGCGCCTCACCCCGCAACGAGGGATCGATACCGGCCGCGTGCAACACCGCCTCGGCCTGCGGCCCCGAGCCTGCCCACGCCGACAAGGCCGCCCGCAAGGTCTTGCGGCGGGTGGCGAATGCGGCGTCGATGATGGCGAAGGTCAGCGCTCGGTCGACACCTTCGGGGACCGGCCGGCGGCGCAGCGACACGAGTTCGGAATCCACGTTGGGCTCGGGCCAGAACACGTGCCGGCTGACGACCCCAGCGCGGCGGACCGCGCCGTACCAGGCCGCCTTGACCGAGGGGATCCCGTAGATCCGCGACCCTGGCACGGCTGCGAGCCGCTGTGCGACCTCGGCCTGCACCATCACCAGGACGTGGCGCAGGGACGGCAGCAGTTCGAGCAGGTGCAGCAGGACCGGTACGGCGACGTTGTAGGGCAAGTTCGCCACCAGAGCCGTCGGCGCCGGACCTGGCACATCCGCCAGCGCCAGGGCATCGGCCCGCACCACGTGTAGCCGGGGTGCCAGCGCGGGAGCCAGGTCGGTGACCGTCTCGGGCAGTGCGCCCGCCAGTACGGCGTCCAGCTCGACGGCAACGACCCGTGCGCAGTACGGCAGCAGGCCCAGCGTCAACGAGCCGAGGCCGGGACCGACCTCCAGCACGACGTCATCGGCACTGAGGTCGGCCGTGCGCACGATCCGCCGCACGGTGTTGGCGTCATGCACGAAGTTCTGCCCGCGGCTCTTGGTCGGGCGCAGCTCGAGCCTGCTGGCCAGGTCGCGGATCTGAGCAGGGCCTAGCAGGGAGCCATCATGATCGTGAGGCTGGACTGGGCGATTTCCGCTCAATCCAGCCTCACGATCATGAAACGACAGTGATCGGATCTAGTCGTAGAGGTGGTACCCACACGCCGGCCACGGGCTGTCGCCACGGTCGGCGTACAGGTTCTCCGCGACCGCGATCTGCTGCTCGCGGGATGCCTGGTGCGGGTACTCGGCGTACTGCTGGCCGCCGTAGGCGTCCCAGGTGCCCTTGTCGAACTGCAGGCCGCCGTAGTAGCCGTTACCGGTGTTGATCGACCAGTTACCGCCGGACTCGCACTGCGCCAGCGCGTCCCAGTTCAAGCCGGTACTGCTGGGCGGCGGCGGGGCACCACCACCGCCACCTCCACCGCCGGCCGGTGGTGGAGGGGATGCCTGCGGTTGCGGGCGGACCTTGCTGCCGACCGCGACGACCTTGTCCACGGGAGCCTTGGTCACCTTTGTGGCAAGCGTCGTCCGGGCGGTCTCGACGCCGTCGGTCCGGGTGATCCGGATCGTGAGCACCTGCGCGCCGTCGGCACCTTCCTCGATGACCTCGCTCTCCCCCTCGAAGAGCGTGTCGTCCGCGCGCTCGACGACCTTGCGGGCGATCGGCCGGGTCTCTTGCACCTCCTGGTAGCGGATCCGGGTGATCGTGAGTTTCATCCCGGACAGGAGCGGCTGGTCGCCGTACATCGAGGTGCGGTCCGTGGCGGCGAGGGTGATGTTCTGCTCGTCCAGAAGGGCACTGACGTGCGGCGCCGTGGTGACTACGGACAGCGCCTTGCCGTCGACGAAGATGCCGACCTGCTTGGGCAGCCGCAGCACCAGCGCGAGGCCCTCGAGCGGAAGCCGCTCAGATCGCGAGGCCGAGACGTAGATGTCGTCCTGCCGGTAGCCGAGCTGGTCGAGGGCGTCGTCCACCGAGCGGGCGGTCACCCAGATCTCGCGCTGCGCACCGTCGACGGTCAGCGTGAGCAGGCGGCCGCGGTTGAGCACGATCTCGCCACCGTCGCTGATCGCCGAGTCGGCGCTCGGGGCGAGGGTGTCGTGGTCACCGACGGACACGTCGGCGTCGACCAGTACGTCGGCCACCGAGCCGGCGCGGGTGCTCACGCTGGTGGCGGTGCCGTCGACGGTGAGCGTGACGGTCTTGCTGAAGGAGGCCCAGGCGACGGAGCCCGCGACCAGCCCTGCCAGCACGATGCTGAAGAGGGCGAGTTGGAAAGAACGGCGCACAACACTCCGAACGTCGGTTCGTCCGGGCAGGGGACGGACGACGGCGCAGACTCGCGCCGACCTCGGTGCACTGCAGGTGTTATCACCGCAGCGCGGGGCTTCCCCACCCCGGCTGTTTCGTCACGGGACGATAACGGAGAAGTCAGGCGCTGGCTAACCGGCGGCCCGATTACGAGCGCACATCAGCCCGTTGTTGCACCGGGCGCAGCCAACCCGGAACGAAAGCGGCGACGAGCAGCCCGGCGAGCAGGGCGGCCAGTCCGACCCCGATCAAGCCGATGCTGACGAGGTCGGAGTCCACGCAGCTTCCGGTCACCGCCAGGCCTGTGACCAGCGCGTATCCACCCAGCGGAAGCAGCATAAGGACGCTCGCGGCCGCCACGGACGCATGCGCGCTGGCGCTGCGCAATGCCTCGTCGACGGGCACGTCATCGGGTTCTGCGGCCAGGGGCGCCCGCACGATTCGCAGCAGCAGCGTGACTTCACTCACCAGCCAGGCCGTGGCAGCCAGAACGAGCAGGATGACGGCGTACTCGCTGATCTGTCCGGCGCCAACGAGTTCTGCACCACCGGCGGGGCAGCGCAGCAACAATCCGGCTGTTCCGTCGCTGGTCGGCACACTGACGACGAGGGCCACCACCCCGGCCGCGATCGCGAGCAACGCCGTGCCACGCATCGACCAGGCCAGCCCCGGCTGGATGTAGTCGGCGAGCTTGCCCGAGTGCCCGCGGCGGACCGCCCAGCTCGGACGCGGCCGGGTCAGCTCACCGGCGAGGACACCCAGCAGATATCCGAGACCGAGCGCCAGCGGCCACAGGAACACCGAGCGGGTGCCGACTCTGAAGGCCAGCAGGACGATGATCAGCAGACCGACACCGAGACCAACGGTGCGTACGACGCGGGCGCGCGCCGGCCACCGGCTCAGCGTGCGCTCGGCCGGCAGGGTCAGTACGACGAAACCGAGCGTTCCCACGTTGACCAGTCGACGCAGGCCCGCGTGCCGCCACAGTCGCCACTGCAGGAGCGCCGGGACGACCAGGACGGCCAGCAGCAAGAACACCAGTACCCGTCCCATGGTCACCACCCTGCTCGACGCGGTTCGCCCTCATCTTGCCCCGCCGCGGGCATCCTCGCCGCTGCCGGGCGAACACAGTCCGGCGACTCTGCTGGGCGAACGGTCAGTCGAACAGGCGACTGCCTGTCGCAGCCACGGCCGCGCAGAGCTCCTCGAGGTCGACGTCCTTGATTTCGGCGAGCGCCCGCAGCGTCAGCGGAACGAGGTACGGCGCGTTGGGCCGGCCCCGGTAGGGCATCGGCGTCAGGAACGGCGCGTCGGTCTCCACCAGGACGAGGTCCAGCGGGGCGAGCCGTGCCGCGGCTCGCAGCCCCTCGGCGTTCTTGAACGTCAGCGTGCCCGCGAAGCTCATGACGTAGCCGCGCTCTACACAGACCCGCGCCATCTCGGCGTCCCCGGAGAAGCAATGGAACACCGTGCGCTCGGGAGCGCCTTCCTCCGCCAGCACCCGCAGTACGTCGGCGTGCGCGTCGCGGTCGTGGATCACCAGCGCCTTGCCGTGCCGCTTGGCCATGTCGATGTGCGCCCGGAATGACGCCTCCTGTACGGCGTACCCGTCCGGGCCGGTGCGGAAGCGGTCCAGCCCCGTCTCACCGATCCCCCGCACGCTCGGCAACGCCGCCAGCTCGTCGATCGCCTCGAGGGCATCGGGACCGGCACCACCGCGGCCGGCCTCGTTGGGGTGGATCGCCACCGTGGCCACAACGGCGTCGTACGTGTACGCCTGCGCGACCGACCAGCGCGAGGACGGCACGTCGGTGCCGACCTGCACCACTCTGGTGATGCCGACGGCGGCTGCCTCGTCGAGGATCTGCCGCACCGGGGCACCCATGATGTCCATGTGGCAGTGGCTGTCCAGCGCCGGGACTGTCAGCGGGTCAGGCGCCGGCGGCGGGTCACCCAACCGCTGATTCCGCAGTGCCCGTGGCGGCGGGTCACTCTGCTGCGGCGGACTCAAGACGCTCCAGCTCGGTATCCACAATGGAAGGATCCAGCTTCTTGAAAACCGGCGTCGGTGGAGTCAACGGCCGCCCCTCGGGCAGGGGCGTGGACTGCCACGTCGCCTGCTCGCCGCCGTACTCACCCATGATCACGCTGTACGGCGTGCCTCCGTCGAGGTCCTCGACCTCGCGCAATGCCGGCATCGCCGACCAGGTCCCTGTCCCGCCGAGCAGTTCATGTACCTGCTGCGCCGAGTGCGGCAAGAACGGTGTGAGCAGCGCCTTGCAGTCGTCGACGACCTGCAGCGCGACGTGCAGCACGGTGTCGCGCCGGGCCGGCTCGTCCGAGAGCTTCCACGGTGCCTGGTCGGACAGGTACCGGTTGGCGTCGGCGACGACCTTCATGGCCTCGCGAACCGCCTCCTTCTGGCGGGATCGGCCGAGCAGGTCACCCACCGGCCCGAACGCGGCGGACGACCGGCTGAGCAGCGCCTGGTCGACACCTGACAACGCACCGCACCGGGGAATCGCTCCGACGTTCTTGGCCGCCATCGAGATCGACCGGTTGACCAGGTTGCCCCAGCCGGCAACCAGCTCGTCGTTGTTCCGGCGCAGGAACTCCGCCCACGTGAAGTCGGTGTCAGACGTCTCCGGCCCGGCCACGGCGAGGTAGTAGCGCAGGGCATCGGGGTCGTAGCGCGACAGGAAATCGCGAACCAGAATCCCGACTCCGCGCGAGGAGGAGAACTTCTTGGCCTCCATCGTGAGGAACTCGCTGGAGACGACCTCGTGCGGCAGGTGCAGCTTGCCGAGCGGTCCCGGTGTGCCGCCGCGCGCCCCGTCGCCGTTGTAGCCGGTCAGTTGCGCCGGCCAGATCTCGGCGTGGAAGACGATGTTGTCCTTACCCATGAAGTAGTAACCGCGGGCATCCTCGGCCTGCCAGAACGGCCGCCAGGCCTCCGGGTCACCGGTCCGCCGGGCCCATTCGATCGACGCCGACAGGTAGCCGACGACCGCGTCGAACCACACGTAGATCCGCTTGTCCGGCCGGTCCCGCCAGCCGTCGAGCGGCACGGGAACGCCCCAGTCCAGGTCGCGGGTGTACGAGCGGGGCTTGACGTCCTCGAGCAGGTTTAGCGCGAACCGCAGCACGTTCGGCCGCCAGTTGGTCCGGGTTGCCAGCCAGGCCGACAGCGTGTCGACGAACGCGGGCAGGTCGAGGAAGTAGTGCTCACCCTCCACGAAGATCGGCGTCTCGCCGTTGATCCGGCTGCGCGGCTCGATCAGGTCGATCGGGTCCAACTGGTTGCCGCAATTGTCGCACTGGTCGCCGCGAGCATGCGGAAACGCGCAGATCGGGCAGATTCCCTCGATGTAGCGGTCGGGCAGCGTCCGGCCGGTGGTCGGGCTGATCGCACCCATCGTCGTCTTCGGGAAGATGTAGCCGTTCTCGTGCAGGGTCGTAAAGATGTCCTGCGAGACCTTGTGGTGATTGCGCGTCGTGGTCCGGGTGAAAAGGTCGTAGGAGAGCCCGAGGGAGACCAGGTCCTCCTCGATGATCCGGTTGTAGCGATCGGCGAGTTCCTTGGGCGAGACACCCTCCTGCTCGGCGGCGACCAGGATCGGCGTCCCGTGCTCGTCCGTGCCCGACACCATCAGCACCTCGTTGCCCGCCATCCGCTGGTAGCGGCTGAACACGTCGGAGGGGACGCCGAAGCCGGCGACGTGCCCGATGTGCCGCGGACCGCTGGCGTACGGCCAGGCGACAGCAGTCAAGATGTGCCGAGAACTCATGCAGCAAGCCTAGTGAGCGCCCGCATCGGCATTACGGGTTCGGCGACGGGTGCGGCCTAGCCGGTCGTCGGCAGGCTGATGCGGAACGTCGTCCCCGCGACCGGCTCGGACACCACGTTCACGGTCCCTCGGTGCGCCGCGACGATCGCCGCCACGATCGAGAGCCCCAGCCCGGCCCCGCCCTGGTCCCGGCTCCGGCCGCCGTCGGCGCGGTAGAACCGCTCGAACACCCGCGCGGCAACCTCGGTGGGCATCCCCGGCCCCCAGTCCGCGACCTCCAGAACGGCCATGTCGCGGTCGGTCCGCAGCGACACCCGCACCGGTGCGGTGTCGGGCACATGGGTACGGATGTTGCTCGTCAGGTTGGCCAGCACCTGATCGAGCTGGTTGCGGTCACCGATCACCACGACCGGGTACGCCGGTAGCTCCGCTTCGACTGGTCGGTCCGGCTCCAGCGCCCGCAGGTCGTGTACGGCGTCGGCGACGACCTGGCCGAGATCCACCGGCTCGTGGTGGACCGGTGGAGCCTGGTCCAGCCGGGTGAGCAGCAACAGATCGTCGACGAGGGCACCCATCCGGATCGCCTCCGCCTCGATCCGGCCCATCACGCGGGCCAGGTGCGCGGGTTCGGTGACCGCCCCCTGCCGATGCAGTTCGGCGTACCCCCGGATGGAGGTCACCGGCGTCCGCAGTTCATGGCTGGCGTCCGCGACGAACTGCCGCAGCCGTTGCTCAGCCGCCGCGCGGGTGGCGAACCCGGCCTCGATCTGCACGAGCATGTCGTTCAGCGCCAGGCCGAGCCGGCCCACCTCCGTGTCCGGCTCGGCCGGGCTGACCCGCCGGCTCAGGTCGCCGTCGGCGATCGCCCGTGCGGTGTTGCCGACTCCCGTCAGCGGCCGCAGGCCCACCCGGACGACCACAAGGGCGAGTACGACGATGAGCGCGAGGACGGCCGCGGTGGCGACGGCCTCGATGAACAGCAGCCGCCCGGTCGTGAACGCAAGCTCGGTCAGCGGGATCGAGACGACGACGGCGCCGAAGTCCGAGCCGAGCGGCAGGGCGACCGCACGGTAGTCGGCACCGTCGCCGCCCTGAACGGAGAACGGCGCCCCGTTGCGGCGGGCCACCTCGGCGGCGTCCACACCGGCGATCACCGGCAGCTGTTGCGGATCGAGCCTGGCCGGGTCGGCGAACAACTGGACGAGGCGGCCGGAGTCGTCGACGAGCTGGATGACGAAGTCGGTGGGCGCGACCTGTCCGGGGTCGCCCGAACTGGGCAGCAGCGGGGCGTTGCCCTGCAACAGCCGGTCCACCACCGTCGGGGCAGCGGCGACGAGTTGGTCGTCGAGGCGCTGCAGCAGGTAAGCGCGCAGCGCGGTGACGGCGGCGACATCCACGGCCAGCAGGCCCAGCGTCGCTACCAGCAGCAGCCCGGCAACGAGTCGCCCGCGCAGCGACCTGGGCCGCAGGGATCGCAGCCGGCCCGGGCGGGCGACAACGTCCGTCACGTTCTGGGCAACCGCATCATGTAGCCCGCGCCGCGCACGGTGTGGATCAGCGGCGGGCCGACGGCGTCCACCTTGCGGCGGAGATAGCTGATGAACGATTCGACGACCGTGGCCTCCCCGCCGAAGTCGTAGCGCCAGACGTGGTCGAGGATCTGGGCCCGGCTCAGCACCCGGCCCTGATTCGCCAGCAGGTAGCGCAACAGCGCGAACTCGGTGGCCGACAGCTGCAGCAGCCGACCGCCTCGGCGCACCTCGTAGCTGTCCTGATCCAGTTCCAGGTCGGCAAGCCGAAGCACGTTGCCCTGGCCGATTCCCCGAGTGCGCCGGAGTACGGCGTTGATGCGCGCGATGAGCTCCTCCAGGCTGAACGGCTTGGTGAGATAGTCATCGCCGCCGATGGTCAGGCCGCTGACCTTGTCCTCGCTGCGATCGCGGGCGGTCAGGAACACCACCGGCACGTCGAGGCCCTGGCTGCGCAATCGGCGGCAGACCTCGAAGCCGTCGAAGTCGGGCAGCATGACGTCGAGGACGAGCAGCTCTGGCCGGAACTGCGCGGCGAGCCGCAGTGCCTCGTGACCGGTCCCGGCGGCCCGTACCTCGAACCCGACGAAACGCAGGCTCGTGCACAACAGGTCGACGATGCTCGGCTCGTCGTCGACGACCAGGACCCGGGTCGCCCGCTCGGCCTGGGCACCGACCACGGTCGTCCTCCTTTCCGGATCGTGCGAACCCTATGCGGGCCTGTCATGTTGGACGCCCGCCCCTCCGCGCCGTGATCGACGGCAAGGTCGACGACGCGGAGGAGCGGGCTGGGTGCGAGACCGTAGGGCGACGACTCCGCGACGACTCCGTGACGACCCCGCGACGACCCCGCACGGTGGATGGTTCAGCCCCGGGCTGACTCGACGAGCGTCACCGTGGCGGTTCGCTCCTGACCGCCGCGGACGTATGTGATCGGCACCTCGTCGCCGGCGGCGTGATCCCGTACGGCGACGACCAACGTGTCGACGCCCTCGATCGCGCGCCCGTCCAGCTCGACGATCACGTCACCAGCACGCAGTCCGGCCTGCTCCGCCGGCCCTCCGGACACGACGGACTGGATTTGAGCGCCAGCGACGTCGGCGTCGGAGTAGTCCGACCCCTCGACGCCGAGCTGGGTGTGGCTGGCGCTGCCGTTGTCGATCAGCTGATCGGCCACGTCCTTGGCGGTGTTGCTGGGGATCGCGAAACCGACGCCGATGTTGCCGGACTGCGTCGCACTGGGAAGCCCCGACGTGCCACCGCCCGCGCTGACCGTGGCGATCGCGGAATTAATGCCGATCACGTCCCCGTCCGCGTCGAGCAGCGGTCCGCCGGAGTTTCCCGGGTTGATCGCGGTATCGGTCTGGATCGCGTCGATGACCGCCTGGGAGTCGCGGCTGGTGCCGGTGCGGACCGGGCGGTGTACGGCGCTCACGACACCTGTTGTCACGGTGCCGTCGAGTCCGAGCGGCGACCCGATTGCGACGGCGAGCTCACCGACGACGACGGCGTTGGAATCCGCGAACGTCGCCGCCTGCAGACCTTCGACACCCGCGACCCGGATGACTGCCAGGTCGCTGCTGGCGTCGGCACCGACGAGGGTGGCCGCGACCCGCCGGCCGTCGGAGAACTCCACCGTCATCGTGCCGCCCTCGGCCGCGGCGACGACGTGGTTGTTCGTCAGGATGTAGCCGTCGTCGCGAATGATGACGCCCGACCCGGTGCCGGACTCCTGTGCCCCGGTCACCTCGATCGTGACGACGCTGGGCAGAGCCTCCGCGGCGACGTCGGCCACCGTCTGGATGTCCGACGGCGACACCACGGCCGTCGTCGCCGTACCTGTGGGGGTGAGCGTCGACAACGCGGCGGGTCGGTCGGCGAGCTGGACTCCGGCAGCCGCGCCGCCGCCCGCAGCGACGACCGCGATGATCGCGACCGCAGCGACGAACCAGCGTGCGCTTAAGCGCCGCGACCCGGCCGCCGGGGATCCCGGGGATGGCTGGACGGGCGGGGGTTGGACCGGCGGAGGCCGAACCGCGTACGCCGGGTACGCCGGCCGCGCAGGGTACGGCGGGATCGACTGGCGCGAGGGATCGACTGGGTCCTGCGGGAAGTCCGGATGGGGGGATGCCGGGTAGCTGGTCATGGCTGCGAGCATGCGGCGGGAACCTTGGAGTTTCCTGGCAGTCTGCTGGCAGCTGGCTAAGAGTTGCCCCGCTGCACCGCGGCCACCGCCGGATCGACCTCGGCGCGCGATCCACGTCACTAGGCTCGGTGGCATGAGCGGCGCGCCGAGGTTACGTCGACGGGGGTCCACGTCGGCGGTGCCGGGTGCGATGCAACTGCATCGTGACTCCGTCGTCGGAGTCGGTGTGTACGTCGACGGCAAGCGGATACCGCACGGGGGCGACCACTGCGAGGCCCATCGGCTCGCCCGTGAGCGTGGCGGCTACGTCTGGCTGGGCCTGTACGAGCCGACCGCGGAGGAGCTCGGCGGGCTCGCCTCGCAGTTCGGGCTGCATCCGCTGGCCGTCGAGGATGCGGTGCACGCGCATCAGCGGCCGAAGCTCGAGCGCTACGACGACATGCTGTTCTGCGTCCTGAAGACCTGCCGCTACGTCGAGCACGACCAGCTGACCTCCACCAGCGAGGTCATCGCGACCGGTGAGGTGATGGTCTTCATCGGGTCGGACTACGTGGTCACCGTCCGCCATGGCGAGCACACACCACTGCACGACCTGCGGGAGCGGCTGACCGAGGACGCGACGCTCTTGCGACACGGTCCGTCCGGGGTGCTGTACGCGATCGCGGACCTGGTCGTCGACGAGTACGTCGACGTGGCCAACCAGGTCGAGGTGGACCTCGACGAACTCGAGGAATCGGTGTTCAGCACCCGCCGTACCGACGACGTAGGCAGGATCTACCAGCTCAAGCGGGAGCTTCTGGAGTTGCGCCGTGCGGTCGCCCCCCTGGCTGTACCGCTGCAGACACTCGCCGAGCGCGAGCTGAAACTCGTACCCGAATCGATGCGTGAGTACTTCCGCGACGTGGACGATCACGTGAGCCGGGTGAGTGACCAGATCACCGGCTTCGACGAGTTGCTGACCTCGATCCTGCAGGCCAGCCTCGCCAGGGTGGCGCTGTCGGAAAACGAGGACATCCGCAAGATCTCGGCCTGGGTCGCCATCGCGGCGGTCCCGACCGCGGTCGCCGGCATCTACGGCATGAACTTCGACCACATGCCGGAACTCAGGTGGCAGTACGGCTACCCGCTGGTGCTCGCGGTCATCTTCACAGCCTGCCTGACGCTCTACCGGCGGTTCAAGCGCAGCGGCTGGCTCTGACCGCTTCGGGGGTTCCCGATTCAGAGTCGGTACGCGACGACGGCGTCGAAGACGGTCCGCTTGGGTACACCGTGGGTCCGGGCGACCCCACCGATCGCCTCCTTGCGCGGCTGCCCGGCTGCTTCGCGGGCGGCCACCTCGGCGGCGAGTTCGCCCGGTTCGGCCGTGCCCACGCGGCTGCAACCCTGGACGACGACGGTGATCTCACCGCGTAGACCGGCCTGTGCCCACGCCGCCAGCTCACCGAGCCCGCCCCGGCGTACCTCCTCGTACGTCTTCGTCAGCTCGCGGCACACCGCTGCCTGGCGGTCCGCGCCGAAGACATCGACGGCGGCGGCGAGCATGGCCGCGATCCGGTGCGGTGCCTCGAAGAAGACCATCGTCCGGCTCTCGGCGGCGAGTTCGGCCAGGGCACGCTCACGCGGGCCGGCCTTGCGCGGCAGGAAGCCCTCGAAGCAGAACCGGTCGGCGGGCAGCCCGGACAGTGCGAGCGCGGTCGTCACGGCGCTCGGCCCGGGCAGGCAGCTGATGTCGATGTCGGCGTCGACAGCGGCCCGCACGAGCCGGTAACCGGGATCGGAGACGCTCGGCATCCCGGCGTCGCTCACCAGCAGCACGTCCGAGCCACCGACGAGCAGCGCCAGCAGTTCCGGCGTACGGGCGAGCTCGTTGCCCTCGAAGTAGGAGAGCAGGCGTCCTGTCAGGACCACGCCGAGATCACCCGCCAACCGGCGGAGCCTACGGGTGTCCTCGGCTGCGACGACGGGAGTGTCGGCAAGCGCGGAACGCAGCCGGGCGGAGGCATCACCCGGATTGCCGAGCGGGGTGGCGCCGAGGATCAGTCGGCCGGGAGGGCGGGATTCGCCGTCGCCATCCACCCGCCCAGCTTACGATCGGCGGATGGCGGTGACGGCACCCGAGCATCCCTCGGCGACGACGCAGCCTTCGGCGCGCCCGGTCGAACCCCCGCTGTCACGGCTGGACCGGCTCCGGGTCGCCGCCCCGAGTGACCCGCTGACATCGTGGCTGCTGATCGGCGGTCTCGGGGTGGTGGCCCTGATCCTCCGGCTGGTCCGGCTCAGTTACCCGAGCGACCTCATCTTCGACGAGGCGTACTACCCGCCCGAGGCTGGGGAGATCCTCCAGTTCGGCTACGAATACAACCGCGGCTACACGTTCATCGTGCATCCGCCGCTCGGTAAGTGGTGCATTGCCGTCGGCGAGTACCTCTTCGGATACAACTCGCTGGGATGGCGGTTCCCGTCGGCGCTCGCCGGTGCGATCTCCATCGTGATCCTGGCGCGGATCGTGCGCCGGATGACGCGCTCCACCTTGCTGGGTCTGGTCGCGGGCTTGCTGCTGACGTTCGACGGATTGAGCTTCGTGCTCAGCCGGACCGGCATTCTCGACATCTTCATACAGCCGTTCGTCCTGGCCGGGTTCGCCTGCCTCGTGATCGACCGTGACCGCTACCGCGCGCACCTGGCCACGGTTGTGTCCACAATGGACACATCGCTCGGGACGTTCGGCCCTCGTGTGGGGCCAAGGGGCTGGCGGCTGAGTGCGGGCATGCTCCTTGGACTGGCGTGCAGCGTCAAGTGGAGCGGCATCTACTTCCTCGCCGGCTTTGCCATCATGTCGCTGCTATGGGATCGCGCCGCCCGCAAGTCCGCCGGCGTGAGCCGGCCCACCAGGGCCGCCGCACTTCGGGATCTGCCCGGAGCCGCCTGGGCCTTGGGCGTCTTGCCGGTCCTGACGTATCTGTTGACGTGGACCGGCTGGTTCGTGGGCGAGACCTCGCAGGGGCGGCACTGGGCCGAGCAGAACCCGGAGACGTCCTATCCCTTCATCCCCGGCGCGATCCGGTCGCTGTGGCACATGCACGTCGAGATGTTCACGTTTCACAGCGGTTTGGATTCCTCTCATCCGTGGGAGTCCAAGCCGTGGAGTTGGCTGGTCGACGGCCGCCCGATCCTGCTGTGGAATCCGCAAGGACTCACCGACGGCAACGGCGACCAGATCGTCCGCTACATCCTGATGGTCGGTACGCCGGCGCTGTGGTTCGCCTTCGCACCGGCGATGGTGTGGATGGTGTGGCGGATGCTCGCGCACCGGGACTGGCGGGCGGCCGCCGTACTGGTCGGGATCTCCGCCGGCTGGCTGAGCTGGTTCGCCAACCTCGAGCGCACCATGTTCATCTTCTACATGGCGCCCGTGGTGCCGTTCTTCGTGATGGCCGTGGCGCTGATGCTCGGCGACGTACTCGGCCGGGCGCGGGACTCCGCGCTACGACGACAGTTCGGGCTCGGGGCCATCAGCCTGTACATCGCGCTGGTCGTGCTGAACTTCGTGTATCTCTATCCGATTCTCACCGGGTTGCCGCTGAGCCATGACGCCTGGCTGGCGCGAATGTGGTTCCCGTCCTGGTTCTGAGACCGCACAGCCCAGCGTCCCAAGAATGAGCGCGGCCAGGAGAACTACTGCAGTTCCCAGGGCGAGGCCGCCGAGGACGTCTGAGAGGTAGTGCACGCCGAGCGCCAGCCTGGTCCAGCCGATCAGGGCGGCGCCGAGCGCGGCCAAAGCAGCACCAGCAACACCCCGGTCAGCACTGCCGTCCCGGAGGAGTGCCCGCTGGGGAACGACATGCCGCCGGCTTCGACGGATGTCCCGGCGTACGACGGCCGCTCCCGGCCGACCGCCTCCTTGAGCAAGGTGGTCAGCGGAGCCACCGCCAGTGCACTGACGGCAACGAACGCGGCCAGCCGCCACCGTCTGAACCACAGCAGGAACCCGGCTATCGGCATCAGGATCGGGTATCGCACATCCTCGGCACCGGGGGCTGTCAACACCTGCAGTACGTCGATCGACGTTCCGGCTCCGCGGACGACGAGAGCCCGTCCCACGGCGTTGTCCGCCTCGAGAATGAACGGCTGCCGGCTCGCGACGAGAGCGGTCAGAACGCCCAGCACAGCCAGCATTGCGATGCACGAGAGCGTCCGGCGCCGCTGCACTCAGCCCTCGCAGGACGCCCGGATCGTGCGCAGTTCCTCCTCGACAACCGTCATCTGCTTCTCGACCGCAGCCTCTCCTGTCTCCGCGGCGAAGAAGAGGGTGAACAGGTACTCGCTGCCCTCGCCGTTAGGCACGACCCTCGTGAATGCGCCGCGGCTGTGGTTGGCCGCTGCCAGCAGGTCGATCGTCCCGTGCTCGGGCGAGACGCGGACGGTGATGGCCACCTCCGCCGAACCCTGGTCGACGAGCCAGTCCGTGCCTGAGGGCCGGACGGCTGAGGCGAAATCGGGTGCCCAGCGCGGCAAGTTGTATGGATCGGCGAGAAACGCGTAGACGGCGCTCGGGCTGGCAGCGATGGAGATCGTCCGAGTTTCGGCGCGAAGCGTGGATCCGTTCTGCATCCGCGAATGGTCTGCACCGGCACCTGGCCTGCCAAGTCGCCGGACGCTCACCCGCGAGCGACCCTCAGGAGGAGGTGTGCGAGAAGAGCCCCGGTGAGCCGATTCGCTTGGTCGGGCTGGGGTGATGGGCGGAATTGACGCCTG